>DBCH01000012.1:23595-28097 GCA_002292955.1 Microbacteriaceae bacterium UBA963
TGGCCCGCGACCTGTGGGACAAGATCGCCGGCATGAAGAAAGAGAAGGAGTTGCTCGAGCGCCGGCTTGTGCTGCCGCTTTCGGACGCGAAGTTGGCTGAAGCCTTTGGGGTGGAACCGCCCAAAGCCATCGTTTTGTTTGGGCCTCCCGGTACAGGCAAGACCACTTTCGCTCGTGCAGTTGCCTCGCGGCTCGACTGGCCATTCATTGAGTTCTTTCCGTCGCGCATGGGCGGAGACAAGAACGGTGTGGCCGGCGGTCTTCGAGATGTCTTTACCGCCGTGAACGAAATCGAAAACGTGGTGGTGTTTATCGATGAGGTGGAGGAGATCGCCTCGAAACGCAAGGGCGACCCGCCCTCCCCCACTCAGGGAGTCACCAATGAACTGCTCAAGTTGATTCCCAACTTTAGGGAAAAGCCGGGTCGGCTCCTGGTTGTGGCCACGAACTACATTCGTGCCCTCGACGATGCGTTCTTGCGCCACGGTCGATTCGACTACGTGATTCCCATCGGCCTGCCAGATAGTGAGGCCCGACACTCGATTTGGTCTCGCTACATTCCCAAAATGGCACTCGGCACAATCAACCTTGACGAACTGGTGACACGCTCGGCCGGCTTCTCCCCCGCAGACATTGAATACGCCGCCCGAAAGGCCTCACAGAAGGCTCTCGAGGAGTCCGTGTACGAAAGTCAGGTCGCAACCAAAGAGACGTCGACAACGACCACCGAACACTACTTGTGGGCGATTGGCAACACGCGACGAACGGTGAGCGACGACGTGATCGAAGAGTTTGAGCAAGACATCGAGAGGCTCGGCCGGCTCTAACTCCCTCACCGCTGACCCGCTGACCCCTGACCCGCCAACGTGCTCACATCCGCCTTCACCCACCCGCACTCACAGAGAGAGCAGCAATCATGAAGCTTGCCATCATTGGTGCCACCGGTAGTTGCGGGCGGCAAGTCGCCGCGCAACTGTTGGAGCGGCACATCATTCCTCTCGACGGCGCTCTGCATCTCATCGGTCACGCCGGAGGCGTTCACGAATCTGAGCTCTGGGGTTTGCGTGCCGACCTGCACGATGCCTTTGCGGATCGTGCCCCGCGCATCGAGGTGGGTACGGACGTGGCGCAGACCGATGCCGACATTGTTGTCATGATGGCCGGCGCCACCATTACGAGCCTCAACGCCGACCGCAGCAAACTTGCCGCCACGAATCGGGCGATTTTTGAGGAGTCCGCTGCCGACGTAGCGCGAATGTCAGCTGAGCCCATCGTGATTGTGCAATCGAATCCGGTCGAACTCGCCATGCATTTTTTCTCGAACGTCGTGAGCCGTCATCGGATTCTGGGAGCGGCCGCGTGGTCTGACTCACTGCGCTTTCGCCGTGAAATCGCCGCCGACCTCGGCGTGACGCGCCCCATGGTAGATGCCGAAATGTGGGGGCAACACGGCGATCATCTCGTGCCCATGTGGAGCACCATTCATGTGCGCGGTGTAGAGCAAAGCCGTATCGACGACCTTGTTGGCCGCGCCACCGACGGCCGGTCACTCGCGGACCTGCCCGAAGAGATTCGCGCGGCCCGCACGCAGGCGCTGGCGCTCATCGAGCGAGGCGACGTTCCCGCCGCTTACGCTTTCGTGCAGTCCCAACTGCCCGATGTTCGCGCCGCCATCAAGCCGTTCTTCACGCACTTCACCGCGGGCAGAACCACAGAACTCGCGACCGCACACGCCGTCACAGACGTGGTGGGCTTCATTGGCAGCGGAGTCAAGATGGCGATTCCCGCGCAAGTACTGGTGGACGGCGAGTGGTTGGGACTTCACGGCCCCGTGGCTGTACCCGTGCTGACCGATCCCACCGGCTGGAGCCAAGTTGTGCCCGAAGACATCTCCACAGAGGAACAGGCCGCTCTGGTCGCGGCTGGGGCGGCCATCACTGCGCTCAACGCCAGCACGACAACGTCGTGACCGACTAAACGCGCCAGCGGTTCTCCCGCACCGTGCGAACATCGGCCGAGCGTAGCCCTCGTGTGAACATTACTTCGAGCGATAAACTCGCGGCATGCCCAGAATTCTCGGAATCACCCGGTACGCCGTCTTCATTCCCGCAATCGCCTCAATCATCGGCGCTTTGCTGCTGATGCTCCAAGGCTCGATTGAGATGGGCATTGTGGTCTACAAGGCCATCGTCTCCGATTACGTGCTCAAAGAATCGATCGTTGATGTGTTGACTGCAGTTGACGCCATCCTGCTTGGGACAGTGCTCCTCGTGATTGGATACGGCCTCTACGAGCTCTTTATAGACTCCGAAATCCCAGTGCCTGCATGGTTACGCGTGAGGGACCTCGACGATTTGAAGTCCAAGCTCATCGGTGTGGTGGTAGCCATCATCGCGGTGGTCTTTGTCGGAGTTTTTGTTGACGTAAACCGCGCGGACGAGGTGATGGGCTACGGCATTGGTGCAGGGGCCCTGGTTATTGGCCTGGCAGCGTTTGCCTGGGCAACTCGCAAGGGTGGTAGCGGAGGCCCGAGGGGCAAACTCGAACCCTAGGTCTCCACGGCTTTCAACGTCTTTCGTAACGAAATAACCCGAGGAATTTCACAAAGGGTTGGCTCGCGCGGACTAGTCCGCCACTTCCTTAACTCACAGTGGGGGTCTGGGATTGAGGCATCTGGATACTTCATCCGCTGAGTTTGGCCCGATGGGACCGGTAAATGAGAGGGAGAACTCCTTGTGGTCGGCGGAATCTTTCTGACGAGTCAAGTCGGCGCGGAACATGAATGTCTGAAAGGTGCGGGTGTCGCCAACAGAGAAGTTTCCGCAAACACCGTACTTATAATCCTGCTGATCGTACCAGACGGCACCACTGGGAAGTCCGACAATGCGGTTATCGGCGACGGTGCGGAGTGAAAGCCAGTTGCCCGGATCATCTTCGGGCTGATACTCAATTGTTGCCTCGATATCGTATTTCAAAGTTTCGTACCCGGTGTTGCACTGGGTCTCCCCTCGTGCAATGTCGATGGGAGCTGGATAACCGCGCCACTGCACGCGCATCTGCATGGACGTTTCATTCTGGATGCAGAGACGCGAATCGCGGCGTGACGCTTCGCGCGCGGTGTCGTCCGCAGGCATGGGTGCACACGCGGCAAGAACCGCCGACACCAGCGCCGCGCTCACCCCGGCGATCACGGACCGACGTGCATTTTTCATGTTGGGTTTCCTTCTTTCAGGGTTCGTGAGGAGGAATGAATCGTTTGAGTGCATTAAAGGTAATCAGGCGAGGGTTCTGTGACGCAACCGGTCACATCTGGGGCGTTGCTCACTTGAGTAACTCCAGCGTGAATTCCTTGTAGTTCCCGGAATCGGCAATGCGCGTCAAGCGGGACTGGTGGAAGTTGTAGGCGCCATACACTTTGGAGCGATTCTCATCAAAAGATTCAGAGCAGTAATTGACGCCGTACCAGCCGAACACCTGGCCACATCTTGTCACGTCCATTGCGGTCTGTTGGTCACTATCGACGACCACCTGGGGAGCTGCAAAAGTTTGATTGTAAACGGTGAAAAGCTGAGAGAGTCTGTCGTTCCAACGAACGCGCACACTGAGACCGTACTTACCGGCATTGGATCCCGTCGCGCAATTCGTTTCCCCTGCCACAAGGCGATTATTGGCCAATGAGTCGACGGTGTCTGCGTAGGACCAGGTCAATTGGACGGTGAACCCCGTGTTGTTGGTCACACACAGGCGTTCGTCCAACGTGAGCGCGGAGCGTTCCGTGGCTTGGCTGTCCGGCGTCACAGGAGTCGGCGCGTTCACGCATGCTGAGACTGTGGCAGACATCGCCCCCACGAGCACCAGCACCACAGCCAGTCGACTCACGCGTCGTGCCCGACCCCTGAGAGAATTCCACGAAAGTAGCTTGCCCATGATTACTTCTTTTTCGAGCAGATCGGGCTGTCAAAATCAAAGTCATCGGTTATCGCACTGGACGACCCAAACACAATCTCGAAGTACTTGAAATCTGAAGTGTCGGTGTTTCTGGTGATCGTGAAATCAAATCCGACGGTGCTGCACTTAAATGTGTCGCCTTCGTCCAGCGCATACCTGGCTTCACCACCGCAGGTTGGCCCGTCTGAAGCGCATTTGAGGGTGGGGTAGAACTTGGGAGTTCCCAGCAGGGGATTTTGGATGCCAATGTCTGCCGAGCGGCCGTTCGGCCACGTTACGGTTGCGTATGTGTCCATGCTGTTGGGTAACCACGTTGCCGACTGTGACGCCGATGAGTCGTTGCACACCCAGGCCCGCGCAGAAAGCTGAACGGCACCTACCCCGGATTTACCATTGAGCCAATATGTTCCGGGATACATCTCGGTTCCAAAAAAAACACTCGGAGCAGCAGCGGAGTCTTGGGCGAGCATGCAGACCCACACGTTTTTCCAGGCGGCCAGCCTCTCGGTGGCAGGCGAGGGAATTCCGTCCGTGCCCGCCGCGGTCGAGCACCC
>DBCH01000140.1:0-4408 GCA_002292955.1 Microbacteriaceae bacterium UBA963
CTCTTGTCCGGAACGAAAAAGTCGATCGTGCGTGGGACCCCAATCGGTGAGCAGCATGGTGCCCACGGGGTAAAGGTTTCGAGACAGGAATCGGCGCAGCGTAGGGGCGACATTCCACGCCCCGGTAGAGAGATAAAACACCGGCATGCCCGATTCGAGCTGGGACATTCGCGAAAGAAAAACGGCCATTCCGGGTGTGGGCACGCGCGCGTGTTCGTTGAGCACAAACGAGTTCCACGCGGCCAAGAACGGCCGCGGCAGTGCGGTCACCATCACGGTGTCGTCGACGTCACAGATGATGCCGCGCGTCGCCGTGGGTGATGCCACATTGATCGGCACGTCAACGGGCAGCGAATCCTCCACCGTCAGCTTGGCCACGTGCTCGCCCTGAGGCAGAGCAAACGCGAGGTGCACGTCGACCACGCCACCGCGGTCGGCGGTCACGGTCTCGCAGTAGTCGTCGATGGTTATGGTGACCGCGGCATTGGCCACGGGAACACTCACAAAGGAACGCCACCCGCGCACCGACTCGAAGCGGCGGGCGAACTTGCGCGCCCGTCGGCTGCCCGGCTTAAGAACGGGCGCCAGCACCACGCGGCACAAAACGCGAATCTCGGTTGCCGTGCCGTAACCGCGATAGGGCACGATGGTGGGCAGTAGTCCGCGGCGTCTGGCGAAGCGTGCCCGAAGCTGGTGCATGCGATCTTCAAAACGTGCCAGCGGGTGAATCTTGGGCAGCTGCTGCGTTGCGTGCCTCACCCGATTCGAAGATGCCATGGTGTCAGTTTCCCACGTTTGTCCAGGCCACACGTTTCATGCGGTCTGACCGGTCATTTCTCGCCGAGCTCCCTGCGGGAGAGCCGTTTCTTGGCGAAGTGCGTGGCCAGAATGAAAATCACCACACCCCCGATGAACACCCAGCCGGCACCCTTGAAGGTGGTGGCAAAGATCTGAAACTGCTCGGCGAGCAAGAATCCTATGGTGACGTACAGGAAAGTCCACACGAAGCAGGCGAGTGCCGTCCATCGAATAAAAACCCAGTACCGCATGGCGCTCATGCCGCAGACGAGCGGAACGACCGAGTGAAGCACCGGGAGAAACCGACTCACAAAAACGGCAACCACACCACGCTTGGCAAGGTAGGCCTCGGCCACCAACCAGGTGTCGCCAATGAAACGCTTTCCCAGTCTGCTATCGCGAATGCGGCGACCGAGGGTGCGACCCAAAAAGAAACCGAACGTTTCTCCGGCGAGAGAGCCCATCAGAACTGCCCCGGCGAGCCAGAAGTACTCGCTGAGGTTCGTGACGCCGGTGGCCGCGATGAACACGATGGTGTCTCCCGGAACGACGAGGCCCACCAAAAATGAGGTCTCACAGAACATACCGAGCGCGGCAATGAGAGCTCGCAGGCTCGGATCAACCGAGGAGACCGTGGTGATAAACCAGTCGATGACCTCATTCATGTGTCCCACCTTCTCCCACGATTGTGCCTCGACTCCAGTAAAGCTTCTGCCACGAATCACGTCGAGCGTCGTTCACCAGCAGCGAAGGGCCGTCGAGCCATCGGGTTACGCCACGAATGCCGTGGAGTGCATTGAGTGCCCAGAGCTCGGCTCCCGCGAGGTCGGCAGGTGTCACGGCTTCCTCGCGGATCTCACAGCCCATGTCGTTTGCCATCGTCAGCACCACGCGCACCGTCACGCTGTCAATGCGCGCCACGCTTTCCGGGGCGACATGCAGCACCTCGTCACGCCACCAGACAAAACACGTCGTGGCGCCATCGGCCACATATCCCACTGAGTCCACCACGACGGCCTCGTCGGCACCCGCCTCCTGAGCCTGTTCGCGAAGCTGGGCGAGCACGGGAATATCGGGTCCCTTGATGCGGGGCTCTGTGCGCGGGTCATCGGGTGAGGTCCACAGGGTGAGGGCGCTACCCAGTGGGGGAGCGGGACGAATCCATAGTTCGAGTTCTCCGCGTTCGGTGAGGTCCAACCGGGGAAACCAGAGCCCGGATGCCGGCAGAGCGGCAAAGGCGGCATCGACAAACGCTGTCGGCGCGTTCACCATGCCCTGGGTGTCGGCATCGCGCAGAAAACGCGCCCGGTGTAGCTCGGGGGCAACCACGGCACCATCGTGAATCAAGAACGAGTCGGCCACAAAGAGAGCGAGCTTGGGGCCTTCCGCCGGGCGCAGTTGCGTCCCATTCCAGCGGTACCTGCCCTCGGTAAGTGTCACGGCTCTAGGCTAATACGGTGACACAGCCGGCCGTTCGCACGCACGTGCCGGGATGGTGCGATCCCGAACGGGTGTTTCGCGCACACGCTCGCCACTGCGCAGGGGAGACCCGCGATGGCTGGGCCGACCTCGTGTGGCTCGATGCCGGCCCCGATGCCCGCGAAGGATTAAGTTATGTGGGTCTGGACGTGGAGCCGCCGCTCACCACGTGGCACGACGTTCGCGCCGCCACTCAGGCGCCGCCGCCACGAGTCAACGCACAACTCCACTCCCCTGAGGGTCGCTTTGCGCTCGGCTGGGTTGGCTGGCGTGCCTACGATTCCGAGGCCTGTTTTGCTCGCGTGAACACGGTGATCGAATTTGACCACGCGCGCAAGGAGGTCACCGTCGTGACGTGCCGGGGGGAGAATTCCACAAAACGAGCCCGGGCACTCATTGCTGAGGCGAGCGCCAGTGACGATTACAGCCCGGTGCGCGACAACTCGGCTCGTCCGGCACCTGGCGGATCGTGGCGTCAGACTGACGACGAGTACCTGGCCAACATCGAGGCATGTCGCTCAGAGATTGCTGCGGGGAATGCCTACCAGCTGTGCCTCACGAACACTTACCGGGTTGACGCGCCGTTCGACCAGCAAAGTGCGCTCGCCGTCTACGGCAGGCTGCGCCGCGAGAACCCGAGTCACCACGGAGCGTTTATCTCGCTGAACAACACGGCACTGCTCAGTTCATCACCCGAGGTTTTTCTCGCGGTTGCCCCCTCGGGCCGCGTCGTGACCAAGCCCATCAAGGGCACACGTCCACGCGGGGCAACGGAGCAAGACGATAGAGCGCTACGCGATGAACTCGCACACAACCCCAAGGAACGCGCCGAAAACGTGATGATTGTTGACCTCATGCGCAACGACCTGAGTCGGGTGGCCGTGGAGGGCAGTGTGGCCGTTGACTCCCTGCTTGCAGTTGAGTCTTACGCCAACGTGCATCAGTTGGTGAGCACGGTTAGTGCGCAGCTTCGTCCGGAGTGTACGGTGACGGATGCCATCGACGCGTGCTTCCCGGCCGGCTCTATGACGGGCGCCCCCAAAATCAGCGCCATGAGCATTCTTTCCGACCTGGAGGAGGGCCCGCGAGGCATCTACTCGGGCGCCTACGGTTTCCTCGGGGAGGACGGCTCGGCTGAACTGGCCATGGTGATTCGTTCCCTCATCATCGATGGCACCGGAGCACGCATTGGATCCGGCGGAGGAATCACCATTGATTCAGACCCCGAGGAAGAGCTCGCCGAGATGCACCTCAAGGCCGAGCCACTTCTGCGTGCGCTGGGTCATGCCGATACGCCGGTAATCTAGAGCGCGATGAGTACCGAACAGGCAGCGACTCCCGAGAACGCCGGGTCAGACCCTCGCGACGCCGAAACCTTTGATTTTCGGTCAATTCAAGAAAAGTGGCTTCCCGTCTGGGATGAGCGCGAACCGTTCCGTGCCGATAGCCCCGCTGATGACCGGCCGCGCAAGTACGTGCTCGACATGTTCCCCTACCCCTCGGGGGACCTGCACATGGGGCACGCGGAAGCGTATGCGCTCGGCGACGTCATTGCCCGCTACTGGCGCCACCGCGGCTATAACGTGCTTCACCCCATCGGGTGGGACTCCTTCGGCCTTCCGGCCGAGAACGCCGCCATCAAGCGCAACCTGAATCCCGTCACGTGGACCTACGACAACATCGATCAGCAGCGCACGTCGATGCGCCGTTATGCCGCATCCTTCGACTGGTCGCGCGTGATCCACACGTCCGACCCCGAGTACTACAAGTGGAACCAGTGGCTGTTCCTCCAGATGTACAAGAAGGGCCTCGCGTACCGCAAGGATTCCTGGGTCAACTGGGATCCGGTCGATCAGACGGTTCTGGCCAACGAGCAAGTGATGCCCGACGGCACCTCCGAGCGCTCGGGCGCCATCGTGGTCAAGAAGAAGCTGACCCAGTGGTACTTCCGCATTACCGAATACGCCGACCGCTTGCTCGATGACCTCGACAAACTTGAGGGTGCCTGGCCGTCCAAGGTGCTCACCATGCAGCGCAACTGGATTGGTCGCTCGCGCGGTGCCGATGTGGACTTTGTTATTGAGGGGCGTGATGAGCCCGTCACGGTGTTCACCACGCGCCCCGACACCCT
>DBCH01000140.1:4572-4787 GCA_002292955.1 Microbacteriaceae bacterium UBA963
TACGCCATCAACCCCGTGAACGGAGAGCGCATCCCCGTGTGGGCGGCCGACTACGTGCTGGCCGACTACGGCCACGGTGCCATCATGGCGGTACCCGCACACGACCAGCGCGACCTCGACTTTGCCCGCGCCTACGACCTACCGATTCGCGTCGTGGTTGAGCCTTCGCCGGTTGATGCTTCGACAAGCTCAGCACAGCGGCCTGTCGAAACCGA
>DBCH01000140.1:4833-6871 GCA_002292955.1 Microbacteriaceae bacterium UBA963
ACCGACCCCGCCCTCACGGGTAAAGCGCTCGCCGGAGACGGCAAGCTCGTAAATTCCGGTCCGCTCGATGGCCTCACCAAGGCCGATGCCATTCCGCGCGCTATTGCTGTGCTCGAGGAGCGCGGAACCGGAGTCGCCGCAACCAACTTCCGCCTGCGCGACTGGCTGATCTCGCGCCAGCGCTACTGGGGCACTCCCATCCCCATCATTCACGCCGAAGATGGGACGGAGATTCCCGTTCCCGAAGACCAGCTTCCCGTAGTCCTGCCGCCCACCGAGGGTCTCAATCTTCAGCCCAAGGGTTCGTCGCCGCTGGGTGCCGCCGAAGAGTGGGTGAACGTGCCGAGCCCGATTGATGGCTCGCCTGCGCGCCGCGACCCCGACACCATGGACACGTTCGTCGACAGCTCGTGGTATTTCTTGCGCTTCCTCTCGCCCAACGACCCAACGCAGGCGTTCGATCCGGCACAGGCTAAGCGCTGGGCGCCCGTGGATCAGTATGTCGGTGGCGTGACGCACGCCATCCTGCACCTGCTCTACGCGCGCTTCATCACCAAGGTGCTGTTCGACCTCGGACTGGTCGACTTTGATGAGCCGTTTACCGCCTTGCTCAACCAGGGCATGGTTCTCATGGACGGTTCGGCCATGAGTAAGTCCAAGGGCAACATCGTCAAGCTCTCTGATCAGCTAGAGGAGCACGGTATCGACGCGGTGCGACTCACCATGGCGTTCGCGGGTCCCCCTGAGGATGACATCGACTGGGCCGATGTGTCACCCGCCGCGAGCAACAAGTTCCTGGCACGCGCCTGGCGCATGGCCGGTGATGTGACGAGTGCTGCGGGTGTCGACCCGGCATCCGGCGATGCTGGCCTGCGCCGCGTCACCCACGCACTGCTCGCCGAGGCACCGGCGCTGGTCGAGTCGTTCAAGTTCAACGTGCTGGTTGCGCGGCTCATGGAGTTGGTCAACGTCACGCGCAAGGTGATCGACTCCGGTGCCGGCGGAGCCGACCCGGCCGTGCGCGAGGCAGCAGAAGTCACCGCCCTGATGCTCGATCTCTACGCGCCGTACACCTCCGAGGAGATGTGGTCGATGCTCGGTCACGAACCGTGTGTGTCGCTTGTGGAGTGGCCCACGGCCGACGCCTCGCTACTCGTGCACGACTCGGTCACAGCAGTGGTGCAAGTCGATGGAAAGGTGCGCGATCGCCTCGACGTGTCACCGGACATCGCCGATGACGAGTTTGAGCGATTGGCGCGCGAACTACCGGGCGTGCTGCGCGCCCTCGAGGGTCGCGAGATTGTGAACGTCATTGTGCGGGCACCCAAGCTCGTCAACATCGCGACCAAGGCGGTTTAGCGCACAGCGCGACGTTTCTGTTTCACCAACCTTCCACGCACAGCGCGTAGTTGCCGAGTTTGCAAGCAATGGACTCGCTCATCGGTCGGTTGGACCGTGCGTGGCGCTAGCGTCACGGCGTGCGAACTCGTCGGGGCTGGATCATCACCGTGCTGGTGGGCGTGGTCGTCGTGGGAGTGGCCATTGTCGTTTCCGTGGCCACAGGATCATCGTCGCGCACCATTCCTGCGGTGGTTCCCACCGAACTTCTCAGCACGGCAGAGCCCGGCGTTCTGGACAAAGCGACAAGTGAGACGCCATTCGCCTCTTCCGGCGAGAACGAGTTTTACGTTCACGTTGTGGGGGGCGTTGTTCGTCCGGGTCTGTATCGACTCGCTCCCGGCTCGCGCATCATTGATGCGGTCATGGCGGCAGGCGGACTGGCGCCCGACGGCTCTCAGTGCCAGGTCAACCTTGCCCGAGCGGTAACCGACGGCGAGCAGGTCGTGGTGCCACAGGCCCCTCCCGGAACGCCCTGTCGTGCGGTGAGCGCGGGAGCGGGATCGGTCAGTTCTGCCCCCGGTTCTGCCGCAGTCGGTGTGGTCAGCCTCTCCACGGCCACCCGAGACGAGCTCGATACGTTGCCGGGAATCGGGCCCGCACTGGCCCAACGCATCATCGACTTTCGAGAAGCCAACGG
>DBCH01000061.1 GCA_002292955.1 Microbacteriaceae bacterium UBA963
GCTCGAACATCTCGAGCGCCTTGTCGAAGTCCATCAGTTTTGCCTTAGCCATCAGGCACCACCTCGCGTTGATTGAGTAGGCGACGCCGATCGCGTTGATTGAGTAGGCACAGCCGTATCGAAATCAGGTGCCTGCGAGGTAAGCGGGCCGCCCCACTGCGCGTGCAGAAGTGATTCGAGGCCGGCGGCTACCGAATACAGCTTGGCGTCGTGGCGTGCGGGAGCCAAGAACTGGATACCCACGGGAAGTCCGTCTTCGGGCGCGATTCCCGACGGGATGCTGATGCCGGGGATGCCGGCGAGGTTGGCCGGAATCGTGGCGATGTCTTGTGCGTACATGGCCAAGGGATCGTCGAGTTTCTCGCCGAGCTTCCATGCGGTGGTGGGCGCCGTGGGCGTGGCCAGCACATCAACAGAGGCAAACGCCTGATCGAAGTCGCGCTGAATCAGCGTGCGCACCTTCTGAGCACTGCCGTAGTAGGCGTCGTAGTAGCCCGCCGACAATGCGTAGGTGCCGAGGATGATGCGGCGCTTCACTTCGGGTCCGAAGCCGGCTTCACGGGTGGCCGACATGACCTGCTCCACGGTTCCGCCACCGACGATGGTGGCGCGCATGCCAAATCGCACCGAGTCGAACTTGGCGAGGTTACTGGATGCCTCGGCCGGGAGAATCAGGTAGTAGGCGGCCACGGCGTGCTCAACGCTGGGCAGGCTCACGTCGACAATCTCAGCACCGGCAGCGGCCAACATCTCGAGGGATTCGCGAAATCGCGTCATGACGCCGGACTGGAAGGCCTCACCCGCATACTGGCTCACCACGCCGACCTTGAGGCCCTTCAGCGACCCCGGCTTCGCACCTGCGCGCGCGGCCTGGGCGAACGACGGCCACGCGTCCTTCAGCGAGGTCGAATCGTGACGGTCGTAGCCGCCGATGACATCGTGCAGCAGGGCGGCGTCGAGCACGGTGCGCGAACAAGGACCCACCTGGTCGAGGCTCGAGGCAAGCGCGATGGCACCGTAACGACTGACGGATCCGTAGGTGGGCTTCATGCCCACGGTGCCCGTGATGTGCGCGGGCTGACGAATGGATCCGCCGGTGTCGCTGCCCAAGGCAAAGGGAGCCTCGAACGCGGCCACGGCAGCGGCCGAGCCGCCGCCCGATCCGCCCGGGATGCGATCGATGTCCCACGGGTTGCGCGTGGGGCCGTAGGCCGAGTGCTCGGTGGACGAACCCATGGCGAACTCGTCCATGTTGGTCTTGCCCAGGGGAACGAGTCCGGCCTCGCGCGCACGGGTGACCACCGTGGCGTCGTAGGGGCTCATCCAGCCTTCGAGGATTTTCGAACCCGAGGTGGAGGGCATGTCGGTGGTGACGAGCACATCCTTGATGGCCAGCGGCACACCGTCGAGGTCGCTCAGCGGCTTGCCGGCAGCGCGCCGAGCGTCGCTCGCGGCGGCGGCGGCCAGCGACAGTTCGGGGTTGACGTGCAGAAACGCGTGAATCGTGCCGTCGACGGCCGCGATGCGGTCGAGGTGCGCCTGAGTGACAGCAACGCTCGTGGTGGAGCCGTCGGCGAGCTGAGCGGCCAGCTCGGCAGCGGTGTGGCGCGTGAGGTCGGTCACTACTGCTCCTCGCCCAAAATCGCCGACACCTTGAAGCGTTGGCCGTCGTGCTCGGGTGCTCCGGCGAGCGCCTGCTCGGTGGTGAGCACGTCATCTGTGACCACGTCGTCGCGATACACGTTGGTGAGCGGGATGGGGTGGCTGGTGGCCGGAACGTCGTCTGAAGCGACGGCAGAAACCGTGGCGACCACGTCGACAATCTTGCTGAGTTCGGCCGTGAGATGCGTGACTTCGTCGTTGGTCAGGTCGATGCGGGCAAGCCCTGCGAGGTGACGAACGCGGTCTTCGGAGATGTCTGACATAGCCCCTCTAGCCTACCGAGGGCGGGATGCCAGTCGAGACGACCCGATAGCTCAACCGAGCGAAGGGGCCCTCCTTGTGCACGGCCTCGAGCTTCAGGCGCCCGGCGGGCACAAAGCGCGGCAGCAGGGGCGCTCCCCCGGCGAGCGCCACCGGGGCGAAGGTCACTTCGATGCGGTTGAGGCGCCCGGCGTCGAGAAACTGTGCGGCCACGTCTCCCCCGCCAACCACCCAGACGTTGCGATCGCCGGCGAGTGTCTCGATGTGGGCGATGTGGTCTTGTACTGACCCCGAAAGAAACGTGATGTTGGCGCCTTCGGGTGCGGGCAGCGCGCGGGAAGTGAGCACACACGTGTTGAGCGAACCAAAGAAGCGTTGCCACTTCTGCGGCACCTCCAACAGCCCCTCGCTGCGCAGCAACCACTCGTAGGTGGTCGATCCCATCACCTGAACACCGACCGATTCGATGAATGCCGCCGTATCGGGGCTTCCCTCGGACGCATCCACCGCAAACAACCACTCGAGTGAGTTGTGTGCGTCGGCGATATGGCCGTTGAGCGACGACGAGGTGTAATAGATGAATTCGGTCATGATGATGCGTGCGATGCCCTAAACGGCGCTCGGACCACCGGTGAGCAGGCGGGTAAAGCCCGCAGCGTCGAGAACGGGAATGCCGAGCTCTTCCGCCTTGGCAAGCTTTGATCCCGCGCCGGGACCGGCGGCCACGAAGTCGGTCTTCTTCGAGACGCTGGATGCGGGCTTGCCGCCGGCGGCGATGATGGCTTCTTCGGCGCCCTCACGCGTGTACCCGTCGAGCGAACCGGTGGCCACGATGGTGAGGCCCGAACACGGGCCCTCCACCTGCGTGCGGGCGCCCGGCCCGGCGTGACCCGGCGTGCTCCACTGCACTCCGGCACGGCTCCACGAATCAACGATGTCGCGGTGCCAGTCGGTATCGAACCATCCGCTCAGCGACTCGGCAATGATGGCTCCCACGCCGTCGACCGCGGCGAGTTCGTCGCTCGTGGCTGCCCGCATGGCCTCGAGCGAGCCAAAATAGTCAGCCAGTGCCCGAGCGGCCACGGGACCCACGTGCCGAATGTTGAGCGAGACCAAGAGACGCCACAGCGGCTTGGTCTTGGCGGTCTCCAGATTGGCGAGCAGTTCGAGGGCGTTCTTAGATGCGCCGCCGTCTTTGTTGCGGAAGTAGTCGACCGCCATGAGGTCGTCGAGG
>DBCH01000055.1 GCA_002292955.1 Microbacteriaceae bacterium UBA963
ACAGCTTCTTCGTCAGACTCACGGCTCTCCGTGTGCACCCACAGAATCGGAATCCGCCCGTGCTCAACGTCAAAGACCTTGAGTTGCGCGTGGGCGCGCGAGTGCTCATGTCGAATGTCTCTTTTCGCGTGTCGAGTGGCGACAAGATCGGGCTCGTGGGTCGCAACGGTGCGGGCAAGACCACTCTCACGAAGACGCTTGCCGGAGATTTGCAGCCCGCCGGAGGCTCGATTGAGGTGGGCGGCGAGATCGGCTACCTGCCCCAGGATCCCCGTTCGGGCGACCCCGAGGAACTCGCGCGAACACGCATTCTCAACGCCCGCGGGCTTGGCGAGCTCGTGAAGGGCATGGCCGAAAACAGCCTGCTGATGGGTGACCCGGATGAAGCCGTGGCCGCCGAGGCGATGCGCAAATACGGCAGCCTGTCGGATCGCTTTGATGCCCTGGGCGGATACGCGGCTGAAGCGGAGGCCGCCGCCATCGCCTCTAACCTCAAACTGCCCGACCGCATTCTCGACCAGCCCCTCAAGACCCTCTCGGGTGGTCAGCGCCGACGCATCGAGCTGGCGCGCATTCTGTTTTCGGGTGCCGACACCATGCTGCTCGACGAGCCCACCAACCACCTCGATGCCGACTCGGTGACCTGGCTGCGTGACTTTCTCAAGGGCTACCAGGGCGGCCTGATCGTGATTAGCCACGACGTGGAGATCGTGGGTGAGACCGTAAACCGCGTTTTTTATCTGGATGCCAACCGCCAGGTCATCGACATCTACAATATGAACTGGAAGAACTACCAGAAGCAGCGCGAACAAGACGAGCAGCGCCGCAAGCGCGAGCGCGCCAACGCCGAACAGAAGGCCACCACGTTGCAGACCCAGGCGGCCAAGATGGGCGCGCGCGCATCGGGTGCCGTTGCGGCCAAGCAGATGGCACGACGAGCCGAGACACTGCTGGCCGGACTCGACGAGGTGCGCCAGAGCGACAAGGTCGCCAAGCTGCGTTTTCCCGACCCCGCGCCCTGCGGCAAGACTCCGCTCATGGCCACCGACCTCTCGCGGTCCTACGGCTCGCTCGAGATCTTCACCGCCGTTGACCTCGCCATTGACCGCGGTTCGCGCGTTGTGATCTTGGGATTCAACGGTGCCGGCAAGACCACGCTATTGCGCATCCTGGCCGGTGTTGACCAGCCCGATACGGGCGAGGTCATTGAAGGTCACGGCCTCAAGGTGGGCTACTACGCGCAGGAACACGAGACGTTGCGCGTGCAGGATTCGGTGTTGCAGAACATGGTGTCGGCCGCTGCGCACATGACCGAGACCGAGTGCCGCAAGGTGCTGGGGTCATTCCTGTTCAGCGGCGACGACGTGCTGAAACCGGCGGGCGTGCTCTCGGGTGGCGAGAAGACCCGTCTCGCGTTGGCCATGCTCGTTGTCTCGAGTGCCAATGTGCTCCTGCTCGACGAGCCCACCAACAACCTCGACCCCATTTCGCGCGAAGAGATTTTGGGCGCACTGGCCAGCTACAAGGGCTCAGTGGTCCTTGTCTCTCACGACACCGGCGCCGTGGAAGCTCTCAACCCGGAGCGCGTGCTCATCCTGCCCGACGGCGTTGAAGACCACTGGAACAAGGAGTACGCCGAGCTCGTGGAGCTGGCTTAGCCTGCGGGAGATCGCTCGCTGCCCAGAGAGACCTAGAGGCGCTCGAGGATCAAGTCCACGCGCTCCTCAGGCGGCAGCACGGGCACGTCAACGACATCGAAGCCGAGTTCGAGGTAGGTCTCACGAATGGCGTCATGCAGGTTCTTTTGTGTCTCGCTGTCCTCGATGCGACCGTGATCGGCAGTAAAGGCAAGCGGGTCGAGCACGAACACGCGTCGGTACCGGCTTCTCTGCGCAGCGAGAGTGAGCGCCGGATTCGGTTGCAGGCCCAGAAAGCGCTCGTAGGCAAGCCCGTCGGGAGTGCCGCGGTCGAGGAAGACGGTCTCGTCAACCGGAAGTTGGGCTTCGAGGGCCAGCTGTCGCTCGAGAATCACCTCTTGAAACCATTCGCCGGCACCGCGAACCTCTTCGAGGGTGCGTCCCTTGGCCATCTCCTCGGTGATGATGGCGCGAGCCTGCTCCTCCGTGGTGCGATATCCGCGGGCGGCGAGCAGGCGAACCGTTGTGGTCTTTCCCGAACTGGGCGCGCCACTCACCGCGTACCACGGGGGAGGCAACGGGGTCATGACAGTCACTTTCGCGTCAGAAGGGTCGCCTCAAATCTAGTTGAGGGGCTTCGCGGGCATCCGCTCATCGAGCATCGGCGTAGTGTTGACGAACAGGCGTCGAAACACTGAACAGAGGGGCCCTCCGTGCCGGGAGTCATCGATTTTGTCACCGTATCGACTGCGGGGCTCGAGGCGTCCCCGGTGGTTGACGCCCTTGCCGGTTTGCGCGCCAATGAAGCACGCTACTTCTCAAACAAGTACGACCACGCGTTCACAACGCGTGCCGCGAGCGACGCGCCCGAAATTGTCGAGCGCATTGCTCGCGTGCTGACGGAGCGCGACATCATCATCGAGTCGGCTCCGCTGGAGGTTGCCGATTTTGTTGTTTCCGGCATTCGCATGTCATACGTGTTTTACACAAGCGGGCTGGCGATCAACCTGATGTACACCACCGAAGACGCCTCGAAGCGTGCGGTCGGCTTCAA
>DBCH01000056.1 GCA_002292955.1 Microbacteriaceae bacterium UBA963
GGTGATGGCCGAGGAGGGCATCGACATTGCCAACAATGCGCCCAAGGTTCTCACCGACGCGGCTGTGCAACAGGCCGACTACGTGATCACCATGGGTTGCGGCGACGAGTGCCCGTTCTTTCCCGGGCGCATTTACCGCGACTGGCCGCTGGATGATCCTGCCGGACAAGGTCCGGATGCCGTGCGGATTATTCGCCATGAGATTCGCGCCAAGATTGAGGCGCTCATCGCCGAAATTGACGCGCGACCCTGAGCCCCATTCGTCGCGTAGCCTGATGGCATGAGTGATCTCAACGAGGTGGGCGAGCGCGACGGCTGGCGTTGCTGGCTGTGCGACGCAGTGGTTGACCCTGACGCTTCGGTAAATTCCGACCTGGGGCCCAGCATCGACTCGTTCGCGGCAGCTAAGTCAAAGAAGGGCTCGACAATCGTGGAGCGGCTGGCGCATCGGGCCTGCAACACACAGAAGGGCAAGATTGCCCCGGTGGTGCCGTGGTCGCCAGAGCTGTTTGTGATTGATCCAGCCCCGATTGTGGCGACTGTCGAACGGCTCTCGCGCAAGGGCGGCCGCGAAGTGGTGGCACGTTGTCCCGATGAGAACGACGCCCGCGCGGCATCCGAATGGCTCCTCGATCGCCTGTCGAGATACGCACCGGACACGTCTTTCACAACCGAGGCTCAGCCCGGCGGTGGCCAGTTCATGCTGGTGCTGCGCGCCAACTAGAAGCGCTCACTCCTCCGACGTGATGGCGGTCATCATGAAGAGGCCAATGGCGTCGTACCAGGCTTCGTTCAGCGCGACCCACGCGGCATTTGCCGACTGCGGCGTTCCTCGGTAGTACGTGGCCGCAGCCTCAGCCCACCTCGTTGACCACAGGGGATACCCCACCGCGAAGCCGTTTGCTTCCAGAATGGCAGCGAACGACTCAACGGTTTCTGAGCTTGCCTCAACAGATGCATCAAGGATCTCCGCGTAGGCGCTGGTGCGCAGATCGTCTTCGGCGATGCCCAGACCAAAGGATTGCCCGCTCGAGAGCATTCCGTTGGACAGCACGAAGTACGTCATGGCGGACGCCGCGTTGCTGAGGCTGTCGGACAGAGTTTCTGGTTCGGGTAACTTGGCAACGTCCTCAGAGAGGCGAGCCACAGTTGCCATCACGCCGTCGTCGATGAACTGGCCGTTGGCACGTAGCTCACTTCCCGAGAGCGTTGTGTAGTAGTCGACATTCGCTTGGCCGGCGCGAGCCAACAGTTCTGTGTATCCGTTCAAGAAACCCTGCACCTCGCTCTCGTCATACGAGTTCTGGGTGGGCATGGCCCTGACCACGGCGAGCGAGTCGGGCAGCATGTTGGTCACACCAGCCCGCTCTTCGGCGAGAACGCGGCCCGCAGAAACGAGGGCCTCCGCGTCGGTGGCCAGTTCAAGCTCGTCCAACACACCCTTGAAAGACGCGATGGCGTAGGTGGCCCAACCGAGGGCTTCGGGCAAATAGACGACCTGTTCGAGACGATTGCCAGGATCTGCCAGTGCGGCGTCTCTTGCGGCGATGGCCTCGTCGAGTGCAGTGTTTATCTCGGCCGTGATTTGCGTAAGTGCGGCGTCGAAGCCCTGGGCGTCGACGAGTGATTGCGTGGAGGCGGCTCCGGATGCCCGCATCAGCCTCAGGTAGGCGAAGGCGCCGATGCCATAGGCGCGCGGCCAATCCTCTGCCGCACTCGCTTCGCCCATCGTGCCGAGCCCCGCCTGAGCCAACTCCAGCGTCACGGGATCCGTTCCGGCGGGCGCAGCGGCGATGGCGGCGCCAAGGCGCGCCTCCATGTCTTCCACGTTGCTGCGAATCGCTGCCTCGGTAGCCTGCGAGGGCGTGTCCGACAGGCGCAGGGTCGGCGTGTATTCCTTGCCCGTAAAGATCTTGTAGGCCTCACCGACTGTGCGTACCTTGACGACAGTCACGCCAACGCTTTTGCCGTAATCGACAATGTCGACCTGTTCACCCGTGGCCTCGTTGAA
This sequence comes from Microbacteriaceae bacterium UBA963, assembly GCA_002292955.1. Classification (GTDB taxonomy): domain Bacteria; phylum Actinomycetota; class Actinomycetes; order Actinomycetales; family Microbacteriaceae; genus UBA963. The sequence goes on from DBCH01000056.1 coordinate 2,012, forward strand.
CACACCAAAGGAATTATCGGGAACGATGATGGTCTTAAAGCCAACGGCAGCGGCCGACCTCACCTTCGTTGAGACGCCGCCCACTTCGCCAATCGTGCCGTCGGGCGAGATGGTTCCGGTCATGGCAACGGTCGGAATGAGAGGCGTGTTCGTGAGGTTGGCCAAGAGGCCGACCGTCAGGATTCCGCCGGCAGAGGGCCCGTCAATGGGGCCCGTCACACTAAATCCGAGGTCGATTTCATCGGGATCACGCGCGCTCATGAGCGTTGCTACGGCCGCCGCTTGTGACGTCGCGGCTCGCCACTGGGGCCCCGCGCCAGACGAGTCGATGCGGGTAAGGTCAACGGGATCCACGCCGTCGCGGTGTTCCAGCACCATAACCTCGGCCGGCTCCACGCCGCCAACGTCTTCTCCGTCGGCGGTCTTGCCCGCCCAGAGGGCAGGAATCGTCAAGGCGACACCACCGTCGATAGTTCTCAACTGACCAACCTGGTCGAGCGAGCCAACTGAGGGCGCAGAGCACGCCGTGAGCGGTGCCACGACCAGTGCCATGGCGACAAGGGCCATTGCGCTGCGCGTGAATAGTCTCTTTAGCTCCACGAACGCTCCCTCTCGATTCCCCTTGACTTTACGCGCTTAAATTAGCACACCGGGTCATACCGCAGCCGGTGCGGAAGGATCACGAGTACTCGCCCTTCACCACGAAGTACGAGCCGCGAATCTCGCCGGCGAGCTTTGACTTCTGCCGGGCAAACTTAAACTTGTCGGCGAGCTCTGCGGGTTCATCCATTCCTTGCGAAAGCTTGAAGCCGACCGCACGCTTCGAG
>DBCH01000077.1:0-2769 GCA_002292955.1 Microbacteriaceae bacterium UBA963
AACGATGTCTCGAGAGATCACATTGTGGATCTGAGGGGACTCGAACCCCTGACCCCCTGCATGCCATGCAGGTGCGCTACCAGCTGCGCCACAGACCCATAATCGTTGTCACCACGACCTTGTTTAGATTACTACATCACTCCGCAGGCCTTGAACCGATGCCCTCGGGCAACGGCAGAACAGGACAGTCTCCCCAGAGGCGTTCGAGACCGTAATACAGGCGATCTTCCTCGTGGAACACGTGCACAATCAGTCCGCCGAAATCAATCAGCACCCAGCGTCCTTCGCCGCGGCCCTCGCGCCTCAAGGGCTTCACGCCCATCTCGAAGAGCTTGTCTTCAATCTCGTTGGCAACTGCAGAAACGTTTCGTTCGTTGCGACCAGTAACGATGAGAAACGCATCGGCCAGGGCGAGACGGTCTGAGACGTCGAGCGCAACCATGTCGTCACCGCCGGTAGCATCGGCAGCTAAAGCTGCGGCGTTGAGGGAGTCGAGTGTTTCTTGGGTGGCGGTCACTCCAACCAGCCTAGAAGAACTTGAGGAAGATATTTGCCACGAAGACGCCGACGACGGCCACGGCAAGACCTGCCGCAATGAGCGCAAGGGCCATGGGAAGTCGGTGTGACCCTGCCCGCGGAGGAAGAGACGATGCCGTGGGGGACGAAAAGGCGCTGACCGCACGGGTTGCACTCACCGGAGCGAGATTGCCCACGTTGCCCGTTTGCGGCTCCTGTTCACTCACCACGTCAATTTCTGCGGTATCGAAGCGCCGCATATCGGTACCGGTCTGGGCCACCCCAGCGGGAAGTACGATCTGACCTGTCACGATGATCTCACCGGTCTCGTTCATGGCACTGAGGGCACTGGGCACGTCAGTGGGCACGTTTGACATGATCAGGGAGTGACCGGATACCGGCACACCACCCGTGGTAGACATGCCGGGAACGGTTGACTCCAGCACGGCATCGCGCGCCATGGCCGCCCTGCTGGCCTCTTCCATGGCGCGCAACTGTGCCACGGTGGGCCCCGACGGCTGAGTGGGAGTAAGGGAAGTGCGGGTCGCCTCAATGATGTCGAGTCGGCCGGTGATGGCCGCCATTTCTGCCGCGGCCGCCGGCACGCCCGGAAGAGTCGTGGAAAGAGGAACGTAGGGCGCCGATTCGGGCACGGGTGATGGAGTCAGCGTTGACGGGGCGAGAGCGGAAGGCGCAAGCGCTGCTGGCTGCCCCGTCGCCGTGTAGGGCGAGAGGACGGCCGAAGGTGCGGCGGCCATGGCAGCCGCTTCCTCAATGCGAGACATCGAATCGCTGGATTCTCCAATTCGCGCTGTGGCCTGCTCGCGCAATTTCCTGATCTCGCGACGAGACATTCCGGATGTGTCTTCTGCGGGCGGAGCAACAGCGGCAGGCATCACCGGGATCTCGGGCGATGTGAGTGGATCGACCCGCAATCCGGGAGTTTCCGTAGGCACGGGAATCAAGGAGTCCGCCTGCACAGGAACGTAGACCGGTTCGGGCGCGTAAGGGGGTTCGGGCGTGCTCACGGGCGGCGCGACGAACACCGGCTCGGGCGCAACGGGCTGAGCTATTGGTTGAGCCGGCTGAACTGGCTGAGGGGTCGGTGGCGCGCTCGGCAAGGTGGCCTCAGGTGGCGCACTCGGCATCGCGGCAGCGGGAGGCGCGCTCGGCATGGCCGCCGCAGGCGGGCGTGCGGTAGGAGGCAGGGGAGGAATCACGGGCGCGGGCGGGGCACTCGTGGCCGGTGCTGACGCCGGGGGCGTTGCAGTAGGAGGCCTGGCAGTAGGAGGTGCAGCAGCAGGGCGGGAATCGGCAGGTTTTCCGGTGGCAGGTTTACCCTTGTCAGGAACGGCAGCGTCGGAAACGGGCTCTTCGGGTTGAGACGGCCAGTGAACGCCGTAGGTGCGCGGTGGCGCTTCCTCGCCCTTCCTGCCGTTCTGGTTTTCCACCGCTACTCCCTGTAAAGACCCTGAGCCATGATGTACTCGGTCACTGCGCTTGGCACCAAACCTGTCAATGCCAGACCTTTGCTCACCAATTCCCGGATTGCCGACGACGAAACGTCAACAGGTGGGATCTCTAGCAAGTTTAGGTCATAGCCCTCGCCATCAAGCTGAGGCGGGGGCGAACCGGGTCGAGTCACAACGATGAACGACGTCGAGGCCCGCAGCTCGTCGGAGCGATGCCAGCTCGGCAAACCGGCAGCCGCGTCGCTGCCCACGATAAACGAGATGTCTGCGTTCGGATGCAGCACGGCGAGATCGGCCAGCGTATCCACGGTGTAGGTGGGGCCACCGCGCACAATGTCGATGTCACTCACGTCAACACTCGAGTGGCCGGCGACGCCGCGTCGCACCATCTCCAGGCGCTGATCGGGCGAGGCCACGCAACGCTTCTGCCAGGGGTCGTTGGCGGGAACGACCAGAATCGTATCGACGAGACCCGAATCACCAACGGCACGAATAATCTCTGCGTGCCCATTGTGGAATGGGTCAAACGTTCCCCCGAGAACGCCGATGCGGGTTCTCGACACGGCTAAAACCTAGTGGTGTCCCGAACCGGACGTGTCGTTCTTGTGTGCGTGCCGGTTTGCCACGTCACGGTAGCTGAACACCATGAACCCCATGACAGCAAAAATCACCAACGCGATGATGCCAAAAACCGGCGCCGGCAGAAAGAGCGGGCGTAACACTTCTTCAGCAAGAACGGTGAGGTGAGACATGCATTACTCCTGAGGAATGGGTTGTGGTG
>DBCH01000077.1:2848-7692 GCA_002292955.1 Microbacteriaceae bacterium UBA963
CTGGTGAGCTCCGGAAGCCCCATGGGGCCGCGTGCGTGCAGTTTCTGCGTGGAGATGCCGACCTCGGCACCAAAACCAAACTCGCCACCGTCGGTAAAGCGCGTCGAGGCGTTGACCATCACCGCGGCAGAGTCAACTTCGGCGAGAAACCGCTCGGCATTGCCCGCGTCGTTCGTGATGATTGACTCGGTGTGCTTCGTCGAATAGCGCCGGATGTGCGCAATTGCCGCATCAAGATCCGGCACCACTTTGACAGCGATATCGAGACTCATGAACTCCCGACCGAAATCTTCCGGCTCCGCCGGAACCGAATCGGCAAAGATGGCGCGCGCCTGATTGTCGGCGTGAATCGTCACGCCGGCCTCGCGCAAGCGAGCCAGCACCGGGGGCAACAGTCGCTCGGCCGCGGATTCCACCACGAGCAACGTTTCGAGGGCGTTGCACACGCTCGGCCGCTGCACCTTGGAGTTGTGCACGATATCGACTGCCCAATCGAGGTCGGCGGTCTCATCGAGCACGAGGTGCACGACCCCGGCCCCGGTTTCGATAACGGGAACCTTCGATTCCATGACGACGGTGTTGATCAGATCGGCCGAACCACGCGGAACGAGAACGTCGACGAGACCGCGGGCCGCCATCAGGCGGCGTGCCCCCTCGCGACCAAACTCATCGATTGTTTGAACGGCGGCCGCGGGAAGACCCACGGAGGTCAACGCGTCTTGGATGATGGCCACGAGCGTGCGATTGCTGTTCTCGGCAGCGGAGCCACCACGAAGCACAACGGCGTTACCGCTCTTGAGCGACAGGGCCGCGATATCGACGGTCACATTGGGGCGAGCCTCGTAGATGGTTCCCACAACGCCGAACGGAACCCGAACCTGGGTGAGGTGCACGCCATTGGGCATGTCCATGCCGCGCACAACGTGACCAACCGGGTCTGCCAGCGCGGCCACCTGACGAACGGCATCCGACAGGCCGGCAATGCGCGCGGGAGTGAGTGCCAGGCGGTCCATGAGCCCCTCAGAAGTGCCGTTGGCGCGTCCGTTGTCAAGGTCGAGCGCGTTGGCCGCAACGATGTCTTCAACCTTGGCATCGAGGGCGTCAGCAATGGCGTGAAGGCCCGCGTTCTTGGCATCGGTGTTGAGCGTCGCCAAGACAATGGAGGCCGCCTGCGCCGCCTCGAGCTTGTGGGTAAACGCTGCGAGCTCCTCTAGTGGCATGAGGAAAGTCTAACGGTGGCGGGGTTTGACGGCTGAAGTGAACGGGAGCGTCTAAGCAGCGCGGTCCGGATTGGGCTCAAACCACGTGCCGATGCGGGCTCCGCTCAGAGCATCCCCCACCAGCTCTGCCGCGGTGATAAGAACTGCGGTACCCGAGGCGCTCGCCAGGTGAGCAGCCGCAACCTTGGTGACCGCTCCCCCGGTGCCCACGCCCGCATCGCCGATCTCGCCGAACTCAACCGAGTCAAGGTCGTCGCCAAACGTCACATAGTCAATCTTCTCAGCACCGACCTCGTGCGGGGGTTTGGTGTACAGCGCGTCAACGTCGGAGAGCAGGATGAGCACGTCAGCGCGGACGAGCACGGCAACGAGAGCGGCGAGCCGGTCGTTGTCCCCAAAACGAATCTCGGAGGTTGCCACCGTGTCGTTCTCATTGACGATGGGCAGGGTGCGCAAGGCGAGGAGTCGATCGAGGGCGCGCTCGGCGTTGGCGCGAGTCTCATCGTGTTCCAAGTCGCCGGCGGTCAGCAGCACTTGGCCAGCAACGATCCCAAAGCGGTCGAGGCTCTGCTGATACCGGTGGATCAGAGCGTTTTGGCCAACGGCAGCGACAGCCTGCTGCGTGGCAAGGTCTTCCGGGCGAGCGTCCAGGCCCAAGAGTGGCATGCCCGTGGAGATGGCACCCGACGACACGAGCACAATTTCGGTGCCCCGCTCGTAGGCGGCAGCAAGAACGTCAACGATGTGGGCAATGCGTAGGGCGTTTGCGCCGCTGATGGACGATGAGCCAACCTTGACAACGACCCGACGGGCTGTGGGGATGTCGCGACGATCATCCAGCGCCATTGTCGTCCTCCTCGGTCCAGAGACCGGCTTCACGCTCCCTGGCAAGTTCATCACGCGCTGCCTGCTTGGCATCCATGCGCTCCGTATATTCTTCACGACGCTCGCGCGTACTTCGACGCGGCGGCCCGGCAAGTCTGTCATCCGACCCGCGTGGGCCAACGGTGAGTTCGGCCGCCGAGGTCAGCGTGGGTTCCCAGTCGAACACCACGCCACCGCGTTCGCCAATCACCACGGCAGAGCCGGGAACGGCACCCTTGGCAAACAGCGCCTCTTCCACGCCGAGGCGAGCGAGTCGGTCGGCCAGATAACCAACCGCTTCGTCGTTCGAGAAATCTGTTTGCGCCACCCAGCGCTCGGGCTTGGCGCCCAGCACGCGGAACATTCGCTCGTCCAGAGGACCCTCGACCCGAATCGAGAAGTCTTTCTCGTCGACGGGCTGCGGGCGAATAACAATGCGGGGCACGTCTGCCACGGCTTCGGCGCTCCGTTGAGAAGACACCATCTCGGCAAGGGCGTAGGACAGTGCCTTGAGTCCCTCGTGCGACGCCGTCGAGATGGGGAATACGCGATATCCCCGCTCGACAAACATGGGCGCCACCATCTCGGCGAGGTCTTTTGCGTCGGGCACGTCGATCTTGTTCAACGCGATGATCTGCGGGCGTTCGGCCAGGGGAATCTGGCCCGCGGGCACCGGATACTCCGTGAGCTCGTGCAAAATGATGTCGAGGTCCGACAGCGGATCACGACCGGGCTCGAGCGTCGCACAGTCCACGACGTGCACCAGAACTCGGCAGCGCTCCACGTGACGCAGGAACTCGAGGCCGAGTCCTTTGCCCTCACTGGCGCCCTCGATGAGGCCGGGCACATCAGCGATTGTGTAGCGCGTTTCGCCGGCCTGCACAACGCCGAGGTTGGGGTGAAGCGTGGTGAAGGGGTAGTCGGCAATCTTGGGACGCGCGGCAGAGAGCGCGGCAACCAGGCTCGACTTTCCGGCGGACGGGTAGCCCACCAGAGCAACGTCGGCGAGTGTCTTGAGCTCGAGCACCACGTCGCCTTCGAATCCTGGTGTGCCCAGCAGCGCGAAACCCGGTGCCTTGCGCTTCGTTGAGGACAGCGACGAGTTGCCCAATCCACCTAGACCTCCGGGAGCCACAACAACCCTCATACCCGGAACGTTCATGTCGGCGATGACCTTACCCGAGGGTTCCTTGACCACGGTGCCCACGGGCACTGTCAGTTCGAGAGAGGCGCCGGTGGCCCCCTGTCGATTGCTCCCCTGCCCGGGCTCGCCGTTTGACGAGGTCTGGTGCGGGTGTCGGTGGTATGACAGCAGCGTGGTTTCTTGAGGATCCGAAACCAGCACGATGTCGCCACCGCTGCCGCCGTTGCCGCCATCGGGTCCGGCGAGAGGCTTGAACTTCTCCCGGCGAACCGAGACACAGCCGTGCCCCCCATGACCCGCGCGGAGGTGCAGTGTCACCTCGTCAACGAACGTGGTCATGCGGGTCCTGTCTGATGGGTCGTGCTGATGGTACCAACGCAAAAGAGCGAGCCGAAGCTCGCCCTTGTGCAGAAGTGCTGGTTAGACGGTGACGATGTTGATGACCTTGCGGCCACCCTTCGCACCAAACTCAACGGCGCCTTCGGCCAGGGCGAAGAGAGTGTCGTCGCCGCCGCGCCCCACGTTCACGCCCGGGTGAAAGTGCGTTCCGCGCTGGCGAACCAAGATTTCTCCGGCTTTGACCTTCTGGCCGCCGAAGCGCTTAACGCCCAGGCGCTGTGCGTTCGAGTCGCGTCCGTTGCGAGTGGAACTCGCTCCCTTTTTGTGTGCCATCTCTGGTTACTCCCTCGACGCCCTACTTGATTCCGGTGACCTTGACCCGCGTGAGCTCCTGGCGGTGGCCCTGGCGCTTGCGGTATCCGGTCTTGTTCTTGAACTTGTGAATGACAATCTTGGGGCCGCGGAGGTCTTCGAGCACCTCGGCGGTGACAACAACCTTGGCGAGTGACGCGGCGTCGGACGTGACCTTGGCGCCGTCCACGAGAAGCACGGCGGGAAGCGTGATGATGCCCGACTTGTCGGCTGCGATGCGGTCCATCGTAATGATGGTTCCGACCTCAACCTTTTCTTGGCGGCCACCTGATTTGACTACTGCGAAAACCACTGTGCATACCTCACGTAAACGGGGGCGAGACTGTCTCGCCAAAAAATCTTTGGATTGCGTCGCTACCAGCGGCGACAACACACCAACACTCAAGAATATCCCGGGAATTGGCGTGGGGTCAAACTGCGGGTTCTGTTACCTCGGCCGTGATGCTGTCCGTGGAGACCCGACGACGTTTTGGCCGACCCTTGCCCGGGTCAGACGGCTCCGGGAGAGCATCCAATACGCTCTCGAGTGCGGCCGAATTGACATCTGCCTTCTTGCGGCGGCCCTTCGTGATGGTGACCGGAATGTCAAGGATTTCCGTCACTTCGCTCGCCTCGGTGGACGCATCCGAAGAAGATCCTGCGGCGTCATCCGACTGAGACAGAGTGGAGGCCGCAATCTTTGCCAGAGCGCTCGATGCTCCCTCCGGGATGATGTGAACTTCGCCGCTCGGCGCAACGGCACCGCGGCTGCGGCCGGATCCACCACCCGAACTGGCACCAGAGCCGCCTCGGCGACTCTTCTCCGCGGGCTTGTCGGCAGACCTGCTGCGCGTCACGGGTTCATGAAAGACGATGACGCCGCGACCGGCACACACCTCACAGGGCTCGCTAAACGTCTCGAGCAG
>DBCH01000107.1:0-2357 GCA_002292955.1 Microbacteriaceae bacterium UBA963
ATTTGGCATCTCGGGCGCGCAGTCTCCAGAGACGTTTGCTGCGGCACTCGAACAGGCGGCGCGCTCCGCATAGGCGGGCGTTTGTCTCCCCTCAGCCTCGACGCCCCGATATAATCACGGGCAGCGGTATTCCTGGAGGGTGACGACGATGAACTTCACAGCGCGCGTGTTCAGCGCTTTCGCCATCGCTGGGGTGTCAGTTTTGGGTGTGTCGAGCACCGCCCAGGCAGCGCCAATGACCGTCACGACACTCACGGGCTTTTCTTTCACATCGGGGGCTGCCTTTTCTCACGACGGTGAGCGTGTGTTTATCGTTCAAGAAGACTACGTCAGCGGGGTGTCGTCCGTAGTGGTTTTGGATGCACGAACCCTTGCACGCCTCGGGGAACCCATTTCTAGTGGGGTCACCGGCGCTGGGGGAACGCATGCCATAGCTGTCTCACCAGATGGCGCTAAGGCATATGTGAGCCTTGGTTCGGGTATTGTCAAACCGTTCTTTCCGGCCACTCTCACCTTCGGGCCCGCCATTACCGTGGGAACCTCCGGCGTTGGTGAGATCGCGTTTACGCCTGACGGCACCAAGGCCTACGTCGCTGTCAACAACAACGGAACTGGACAGTACGTTAAGGTCATCGACGTCGCCAACGACGCGGTAGTTTCGTCAGTTTCGGCATGCGGAGGCCCCCTCAGTCTCGCCATCACCCCCGATGGGCTCAAGGTCTTTGTCAACTGCGGAGACGGCACTCTGTCTGTGATTGAAACGACGGGTAACTCGGTCGTGACCAACTTCACTCCCACAGGCCACCTTCAGGGAACCACAATCACGATGGCTCCGGATGGCTCGCGCGTCTACGCCACGTCATTTGCCGTCCCGAGCACGGTGACGACAGTGATCAACACGTCGACTTATTTAGAGTTGCATCAATTCACGAACGAGCCAAAGGATGTTTCGTTCACCAACGACGGCTCGACGGCCTTCATCATGAGCGCAAGCTCTGGCGACTTTGTCCCCACCGACCCGGTGTCCTTCGCAGCAGGAACACCAATCAATGTGACCTCGCCCGAGCCAGGCGGCTGGTTTCTCACGGATAAAAACCCGCGTGCCGATCAGTACGTTATCACCGGTAACTCTGCCGGAATTGTTTACGTGCTCGGTGGCCTACCGGCTCTTGCCGATACGGGCGCCAGTGAACTGATCGTCGCATGGTCCGCGGCCGGCGCCATCACTTTCATTGGCGCGGGGCTCAGCGCCGTGCTCTTGTCACGACATTGGAGACTCACGTAAGGCGACCCTAGCGACGAATGTCGCGCGCGGGCTCACCGACGTATAGCTGCTGTGGACGGCCAATCTTGGTCTGCGCGTCGTGGTTCATCTCTCGCCAGTGGGCAATCCAGCCCGGCAGGCGGCCAATGGCAAACAACACGGTGAACATCCGCGTGGGGAAGCCCATGGCCTTGTAGATAACACCGGTGTAGAAGTCGACGTTGGGGTAAAGCTTCCGCTCGATGAAGTAGTCGTCTTCCAGTGCGATCTGCTCAAGTTCTTTGGCGATGTCGAGGAGCGGATCTTGCACGCCCAACGCGGTGAGCACTTCGTCGGCGCTCTCTTTGACGAGACGCGCGCGCGGGTCGTAGTTCTTGTAAACCCGGTGGCCGAAGCCCATGAGCTTGACGTTGTCTTCCTTGTTCTTGACGCGCTCCACAAACGTGCGCACCGATTCGCCCGAGCGCTGAATCTGACCGAGCATGGTGAGCACGGCCTCGTTGGCGCCACCGTGCAGCGGCCCAAAGAGAGCCGAGATGCCCGCCGAGACAGAGGCAAACAGGTTGGCGTCCGTGCTTCCCACGAGACGCACGGTCGAGGTTGACGCGTTTTGCTCGTGGTCTTCGTGCAAGATCAGCAGGCGTTCGAGCGCCTTCACGACCACGGGATTGAGTTCGTACTCTTCGGCGCGATTACCAAACGTGAGACGCAGGAAATTCTCCACGTAGCCCAAATCGTTCTGCGGGTAGAGGAAAGCCTGACCAATGCTCTTCTTGTGCGCGTAGGCCGCCATGACGGGCACCTTGGCCAGCAAGCGGTAGGTGGCAATCTCAACGTGCTCGGGGTTATTGGGGTCGAGCGAATCTTCGTAGTAGGTCGAGAGGGTCGAGACGCCAGCGGAGAGAACCGGCATGGGGTGCGCATTCCGCGGGAATCCGTTGAAGAAGTTCTTGAGGTCTTCTTGCAGTAGCGAGTGACGGCGAATCTGATTCTCGAACTCGTCGAGTTCCGTGGGGCTGGGAAGTTCGCCATAGATCAGCAGCCACGCCGTTTCGAGGAACGACATCTGGGTGGCCACCTGCTCGATGGGGTA
>DBCH01000107.1:2428-5287 GCA_002292955.1 Microbacteriaceae bacterium UBA963
TTTGACTTGGTTGAGGCCGTGTTAACAAAACCGTAGTCGAGAGCCGTGAGACCGATCTCCTTGGTCAGCGAGGAGAGATCAATGGCCGGGTGGCCGTCGCTTCCGTGAAGAACTTCAAACTCCGCGGTCGTGCCCTGATAGGACACCGTTACTTTGTCACCCGTGGGTTTTGCGCCGTTGTTTGACACCCGTGACTCCTTCTCAACCAGCCGGATAAGCTCTGCCCGATTCGCCGCCGTTCGTGACGGCACCGCGAGGGCTATCCCTAAGCCTATTGCCTGCTGCCAACGCGCGAAAACATCCGTCTCGACGTGCTCGGAGGCTACTGGGTGAGCCTCGCTACCGCTGCCTCAATCCGTTCGTTGGGCGCGGTGAGTGAGAGTCGGATGTGCTGCGGAAAGTGATCGCCGTAGAAGTGACCGGGGCCGCCGAGAATCCCGAGATCGGCCAAGCGGCCAATCGAATCCCAGGCATCCCGGCCCTCGGTAAGCCAGAGGTACAGACCCGCCTCGCTGCCATCAATGGTGAAACCGGCTGCGATGACTGCCGGCACCAGGGCGTCACGTCGCCCGCGGTAAAGTTCCTTTTGCGCGGCTACGTGCGCGTCATCGCCGAGCGCAACTGTGACGGCAGACTGCACGGGCGCGGGCACCATCATTCCCGCGTGCTTGCGCACCGCCAGCAGGCGCTCAATCAAGGCGGGGTCACCGGCAACGAAGGCCGCGCGATACCCCGCCAGATTCGACTGCTTGCTCAACGAATAGGCGCAGAGAATATTGGTCACATCACCGCCCGTGACACGCGGGTCGAGGATGCTCGGAATCGGCTGCGTGTCCCACGGGGCGTCCCAGCCCAGTTCGGCGTAGCACTCGTCGGAGATGAGAATCGCGCCCAGCTCGCGCGCTCGCGCAACGCGCTGGGCGAGCTGCTCCGCGTTCAGAACGCGTCCGTCGGGGTTTCCGGGCGAGTTAACCCACACCAGCCGGGTTTCCACCGGCCACGCCTGCGGGTCGTCTTCAGCGAGAGTTGCCACGTCGGCAATGGCCGCTCCCATGGCATAGGTGGGATAAGCCGCCCGCGGATGCACAACCACGTCGCTGCCGCCGAGGCCCAGCATGTAGGGGGCCCAGGCCACGAACTCCTTTGACCCGATGGTGGGCAGCACGTTCTCGACGTGAAGCCCGTCGACTCCGCGACGTCGGGCAAACCAGTCAACAATGGCCTCTCGAAGGCGAGGCGTGCCCACCGTTGAGGGGTACGCGTGCGCATCGGTGGCGTCGGCGAGCGCTCGACGAACGACCTCGGGTGTGGGGTCGACCGGCGAACCAATTGAGAGATCGATCAGGCCGTCCGGATGCTGCGCGGCGCGCTGGGCAAAGGGCGCCATGGCGTCCCACGGATACTCGGGAAGATTTCCCAGCATGGGCTACTCCGCCTGGGGCGGGAGTACCGAAACAACAGGATGATCGCTCTTGATCACGCCCACCTTGGCGGCGCCACCGGGCGACCCAATCTCATTAAAGAATTCGACGTTTGCCTTGTAGTAGTCGGCCCACTGCTCGGGAAGGTCATCTTCGTAGTAGATCGCCTCTACCGGACACACGGGCTCACAGGCCCCGCAGTCGACGCACTCATCGGGGTGGATGTAGAGCATGCGGTCGCCCTCGTAAATGCAATCGACCGGGCACTCGTCGATGCACGCGCGGTCCTTGACATCGACGCAGGGCAGGGCGATGACGTAGGTCACGAAGGTCTCCTTGAAGGGTGGCTCTTGCTGTTCCCAGTCTACTGGCGACGCGGAGACGGGAAGGCGATGAGAAAGACAAAGATGATCGACGGTGCGGCGGCCCACACCGTGCCGTACAGATTGCCCGGCACGATAACGCCACCGCCCGGCCCGGGTAGCGAGAGCAACATGATCACGATGACCACGCCGATGGCACCGAACAGCGCCAACATGCGGGTGTCGCTCACCAGTCGGAGCCCGAGAACGTATGCCGTCACGGTGAGCAGGGCCGCAATCAGCCCCCAGGGAATCGTGACGTCAACAACATCGAGGGAGGCCTGGGCTAACGGCGTGGTGACCGCGGCGATGAGCGCACCCCCGATAGCCGCAATGAGCCACTTCACGGGACGGGGCAGTTTTTCCAACAAGTGGGAATCCTCTCTGGGGGCCGACGGGACGTCGCCGTAGACTGGGTAAAGTTAGGTAAGCCTAACCAAACTAAGTGTCGGTCACGAAGCTGACTGATCACGCCACTTCAGAATTCATAAAGGACACACCATTCTTGCCAATCTTCTCATCGGACTCCGCGAAGGCCTCGAAGCAGCGCTGATTGTCGGAATATTCGCGGCGTACCTCATCAAGACGGATCGCCGATCTGGCCTCAAGTACTTGTGGGGTGGGGTGATTGCCGCCGTCGTTCTCTCAGTTATTGCCGGCACCGCAGTCGCCCTTACTGCAACGGCGCTGTCGAGCGAAGCCGAAGAGGTCTTAGCCGGAGTGCTGTCACTGGTTGCTGCCGGGCTGGTGACGTGGATGATCATTTGGCTCGCCCGGACGGCCCGTTCGCTGGCAGGCCACCTGCGTGATGGTGTCGATCGCGTGTACGCGCACAAGGCCGCCTGGGGAATGTTCTTTCTTGCCTTCTTCTCCGTCGGGCGGGAAGGTCTCGAAACCGCTCTGTTTGTCTGGGCTGCAGCCGGTTCGGCGGGACAAGGCGCTCTCCCCCTGCTCGGGGCCGTGCTCGGCATCGCCATTGCTGTCACGCTGGGCTACCTCATCTTTGCGGGAATGAGTCGCCTCAACCTCCAGGTGTTCTTTGCCTGGTCTGGCGCACTGCTCGTTGTCATGGTGGC
>DBCH01000107.1:5360-7140 GCA_002292955.1 Microbacteriaceae bacterium UBA963
GCCGAAGACCACGCCTTCGATGTCTCCGCGGTGATTCCCCCGGACAGCTGGTACGGCACGCTGTTGCGCGGAACCATCGGATTCACTCCCAACATGACATGGCTTCAGGTTGGCACGTGGGTTGGCTACGTCGCTGTGGTGATGCCTATTTTCCTGAACATCAGTCGTCGTCGCACCGTGGCACCCAGCGAACGCGTCGCCCGCTAGTTGGCGGCCTCATCCCATGAGGATGTCCCGGTTCGATAGCAGACTCGAAACGCCACAGCGCCCATCGCGCAAGGGACAAGTAGTTCCCTCGCGCGAAGGGCGTCTGAAGTCGCTCCTACTGCGTAGCCTGCGTCGAAACGACGTAACTCACGACATTATTTGACCCGTCATTGGCAGCGGTCACAAGCACGTAATAGCTTCCATTCGAGAACGATCCCGAGTAGGTCCCGTCTTGGGCCAAGTCGAAATCGGCGGTGTACCCAGCACCGAGCAGTTTCGACTTCGCCTCGTCGTAACCCGCGGCAAGATCAGATGCAGTAATGCCAACCGTCCAGACCTTATCGCCTCCTGATCCCAACGAACCGCTCAGCGTGATCTCACCCGAAATCACGGGAACCTCCGCGGGGAAGTCGTCAGGAAGTGTCTTGCCGTCAAGGTTGAGGTCGACATCAACGCCCGTGGCGTCTTCGACGACATTCTCAACAGCGTCTTGCACCAACTGTTCCTGACTACATCCGGCAAGAAGAGGTGCAATGCCCAGTGCAAGTGCACCGGCAAGTGCAAGGGCGATGACTTTTCGGGAACTACGCATGAGAACTACCTCCACTGTTGCGGAGTCCCCAGCGTGCTTACCGGAGGTACTCCGATACGCCATACGGTACTCCGTGAAAACGAATAACGCCAGACCATAATGACGGAACACCTAACGATGGGCCAAGAACTAGGCGGACGCGTCTTGCTTCTTGAGGCGGCTGGTGAGGCGAGCACGCTCCGAGGCATCGAGGGCAACCTTGCGGATGCGCACGATTTCGGGCGTCACCTCAACGCACTCGTCTTCCCGGGCAAACTCGAGACACTCCTCGAGGGAGAGCTGGCGCGAGGGCGTCATCGACTCGAACGTGTCCGAGGTGGACTGACGCATGTTGGTGAGCTTCTTCTCTTTGGTGATGTTCACGTCCATGTCGTCGGAGCGCGAGTTCTCGCCCACCACCATGCCCTCGTAAACCTCGTCGCCCGGCTCCACGAAGAACGACATGCGCTCCTGCAGGCCGATGATGGCGAACGGCGTGACGGATCCGGAACGGTCCGAGACGATTGATCCGTTCTGACGCGTCACGATCTGGCCTGCCCACTCTTCGTAGCCGTGCGAGATAGCGTTGGCAATTCCCGTTCCGCGGGTGGTGGTGAGAAATTCGGTTCGGAAACCAATGAGTCCGCGGGACGGCACGATGAACTCCATGCGCACCCAGCCCGTGCCGTGGTTCACCATCGACTCCATGCGCCCCTTGCGGCTGGCCAGCAACTGCGTGACAGCACCGAGGTGCTCTTCGGGAACATCAATGGTGAGGTGCTCGTAGGGTTCGTGCGTCTTGCCGTCGACCTTGCGGGTCACCACCTGGGGCTTGCCCACGGTGAGCTCGAAGCCCTCGCGACGCATGTTCTCCACGAGAATGGCCAGTGCCAACTCGCCGCGACCCTGAACCTCCCACGAGTCGGGGTTTCCGATGTCGACGACCTTGAGCGAGACATTACCCACGAGCTCGCGATCGAGGCGGTCTTTGACCATGCGGGC
>DBCH01000030.1:0-29136 GCA_002292955.1 Microbacteriaceae bacterium UBA963
GGCTCTGTAGCTCAGTTGGTAGAGCGCACGACTGAAAATCGTGAGGTCACGGGATCGACGCCCGTCGGAGCCACCAAAAAACCCCCGATTACTCGGGGGTTTTTCGTGTGAGCGACAGGTTGCATGAGCGCGATTTGGGTGCTCGACCTAGATGGTCGTGGCGTCGATCACAAAACGGAACGCCACGTCGCCAGCGACAACGCGGTCATAAGCCTGGTTCACGTAATCGGCCGCGACCACCTCAACGTCGGCGGTAATACCGTGCGTCCCGCAGAAGTCGAGCATCTCCTGAGTCTCGACCGTGCCGCCAATCATGGATCCGCCGATGGACCGGCGACGCATCATGAGATTTGGAAGCGTGAGCGGGCGGTTGAGGTCGTTGACCGCGCCCACGACCACATACGTGCCGTCGAGTGCGAGCAACGAAATGTAAGGGTTCATGTCGTGGTCGCTGGGCAGCGTCGAAATGATGATGTCAAAACGTGAGTCGGACGCGGCCATGGCCGCCGGGTCGGACGAGACCAGCACCTCATCGGCGCCGAGCTTGAGGCACAGGTCGCGCTTCTCTTCGCTCGAGGTGATCGCCACGGTGTGAGCCCCCAACGCGTGGGCAAACTTCACCGCGAGGTGGCCGAGACCACCGATGCCGGCAACGGCAACCGTCTTACCCGGACCGGCGCCCCAGTGCTTGAGGGGGGAAAAGACGGTGATGCCGGCGCAGAGCAACGGAGCCACACCGGCGAGGTCGAGGCCCTCGGGAATGCGGTAGACGAAGCGCTCGGCCGTGACAATCTCCTGGGCGTAGCCTCCGTAGGTGAACGCACCAGGCATCTGCGGCTCCGGGTCGGCATAGGTAAAGCGCGGGCCTGTTCCGGTGCAGTAGCACTCCAGGTGGTCGAGGCACTGGGGGCACGTTCCGCAGCTGTCCACGATGACGCCCACGCCCACCGTCTGCCCAACGTTGAATCGCGTGACGGCTGAGCCAACCTCCAACACCGTGCCCACAATCTCATGACCGGGAACTACCGGATAGGGGCGCTCGCCCCACTCGCCGCGCACCGTGTGAATATCGGAGTGACAGATACCCGAATGGGTGATGGCCACGCGAACGTCGTTGGCTTCCGGCGTCCGGCGCACGATGTCGATGGGTTCGAGCGGGGCCGCCTCAGCGGTGGCGCCGATGGCGCGAACGGTGTTTGTCATTTTCTTCCCTGTGTTGTCTCGTGGATGGTTTCTATTTTGTCGTGAATCGATAGGTGGTGTGGTGCTCGTACTCGTCTCCCGATGCCAAAACAATCGTGGGCAATTGCGGCAGCAGAGGTGAGTCGGGAAAACGAACTGTTTCGAGGCAGACCCCGGCCCCCGGAACGTACGTGGCACCGTCGCGACCGGAGATGTTTGTGAGGTGGCATCCGAGGTACACCTGCAAAGCGGGCTCCGTCGTGATGATGTCCATTCTTCGGCCCGTCGAGGACGAGTACAGCGACGCCACAGGTTGACGTTTGCCCTCGCTCGACGCTCGAAGCTCATAGGTGTGGTCAAGCCCCGGCCACGGCACACCGGTTTCCTCGGGTAGTCGATCTCTCATGGTGCGCGCAAGTCGAAAGTCGAATCCGGTGTCTGTGACGTCCCACATCTCGCCCGTGGCGACAAGGTCGGCAGTCATGCCAAAGACCTGGTCACTCGCCACCCACAGCTCGTGGTCGAGCACGGATTCTCGTCCCCCCGATGACAGGTTCCAGTACGCGTGTTGCGTCATGGCCACCGGGGTGGCACGATCCGCCGACGCGCGCAGCTCGCACGTAATTTCGTTGTCGTCGTTCAACAGGTAAGTGGCCGCTGCCCGGAGGTTTCCCGGATAACCGCCCGCACCGTCTGGGCTGACGGTTGAAAAGCACACTCCGGTACCGCGCGACTCGGTTACCGGCTCGGCGCTCCAGGTCACCCTGTCGAGAGAGCCGTGAGGGCCGCTGTGTAACGTGTGAGAACTGTCGTTGGGCTCGAGAGTGAGACTGAGTCCGCCCCCGACGAAACGGGCATTTGCTGAGCGTCCGGCAACCCTTCCGATTGTCGCTCCCATGTAAGTATCGACATGCAAAACGTAATCGGCCTCATCATCGAAGCCAAGCACGCAGTTGTCGAGGTGACCGTCGCGGTCGGGCATGCGCACGTCAACGAGTCGCGCGCCAAAGGGCGCGAGCGTCATGCTCGCGCCCTGTGCGTTGGTTACTGTGACAAACGACGAGTCGGTCTGTCGTGGCACCGTTGCTACGTCCGTATGATCGAGACGCCGGAACGACGACGCGAGAGTGCGTCAATCGTGGCAGCGGCTACCAGAACGCCACCGGTGATGAGGAAGTTGGCGCCAGCAGGGAGACCGATGAGGCCCAATCCGTTGTCGATGATCGAAATCACCAAGGCGCCGACAGCGGCATAAGCCAAGCGGCCGCGGCCACCGAAGAGGCTCACGCCACCCACCACAGCGGCGGCAACACCCTCGAGCACAATGGAACGGCCGGCGGTTGATTCAATCGAGCCAATGCGGCTTGCGTGCAGGAGACCCGAAACCACAGCCAGCGTGGAACAGATGATGAAGGCATACAGACGAATCTGGGCGACCTTGATTCCCGCGCGACGTGCCGCCTCGGGGTTTCCACCGACCGCGTAGATGTAGCGACCAAAAACGGTCCGGTCGAGCACGAACGTTCCCACCACCAGAATGACGAGCACGATCGGAATCACGATGGGCACGCCCTCGATGGCCAGCAACGCCTGACCGCGGTTGACGCTGAGCAACAGCACGACGAGACCACCCAGGATGGCGATTGCCGCGACCTTGAAGATCAGCATGATGAACGGACGCGTGGGCAGACCCACCTTCGTCCTGCGCATGCGGTCAGAGAGACCAAAGGCAAAGGTGCCGATGACCGCAATAGCCAGCATCGCCCATCCAGCCCACACCGGCATGTTGTTGTTCATGATGGCCTTGAGCTCCGGCTGCTCGAGGCGGTAGATCCCGCCATCGCCAAGTAGCAAGAGCATGAATCCCTGCAGACCGAGGAAGAGACCCAGGGTTACCACGAACGACGGAACACCGATTCGCGAGACGAAGAAACCAATGAACGCACCGATGATGGCGCCGGCAACAAGAGCCAGAAGCAAGGCAACGAGCCAGTTCCACCCGAGCACGCCAAAAAGTACCTGGAAGACGGCCATGCCGGACCCCGCCGTTACACCGGCGGAGAGGTCAATCTCAGCGAGGAGAAGAACGAAGACGAGTGCACACGCGAGAACGGTGAGCTCGGCTGCCTGCACAAACAGGTTGGCGATGTTTCCTGTGGTGAGGAAGTAGGGGCTCAGCGACGCAAAGAGCGCGGCGAGAACGACGAGCGCCAGGATGGCCGGGAGTGACCCCATGTCGCCGCCGCGCACACGCTGGATGTAAGACCGGAATTGGTCGCGAACTGAGCCTTCGTGGCCGGTCGAAATAGGTGTAGGGGCGGACATCTTAGGCAACTCCCGTCGCGGTCTTGGATCCGGTGATGTAGGCCACGACTTCATCGCGGTTGGTGTTCTTGACCTTCAGATGGGCCACCATCTGGCCCAGATAGAGAACGCTCACGTTGTCGGCCACCTCAAAGACATCGGCGAGGTTGTGGCTGATGATGATGACGGCAATGCCGTTGTCGGCCAGGCGACGAACCAGATTGAGTACCTGTTCCGTCTGGGCCACACCGAGAGCAGCGGTCGGCTCATCGAGGATGACCATCTTGGCGTTTCGCAAAACAGAACGAGCAATTGCCACCGTCTGTCGCTGGCCACCGGAGAGAGACGACACTTTCTGACGAACGGACTTGACCGTCCGCACCGACAGTGATTGGAGCGCCTTCTGGGCGGCAAATTCCATGGCAGCCTCATCGAGAGTTCCGCCAACTCTTTCTTCGCGGCCCAGGAACATGTTTTGCACAATGTCAAGATTTTCACAGAGGGCGAGGTCCTGATACACCACCTCGATGCCCATAGCCGATGCCTGACGCGGCGAGCGGACGTTTACTTCTTCGCCCCGGAAAGTGAGTGTTCCGGAGTCGAAGGGCTGAACGCCCGAGAGTCCCTTGATGAGTGTCGACTTACCGGCTCCGTTGTCACCAACAAGTGCGGCGACTTTTCCCTCTTCGACGGTGAAATTGACGCCCTTGAGGACATCGACCGGGCCGAAACTCTTGATGACATTTGTCAGCTCGATGAGCGGGGTTCCCAAGATTATCTCCCTTGATAATGCGTAGCCGCCAGGCTGTGTGGCGACGGCGAGAAGGTGTTCGAAAAAAGTTTATTGACGAGAGTGGCGGGTGAAAGACCTCGCGCCGACCAGGTTCTGGTCGGCGCGAGGCCTTCAGTTACTCGTTATTACTTGATGCCTGCTGCAGCACAAGCGGCCGCTACGGCGCCTGCACACAGATCGGCTACCGTCACGTCGCCAGCGGTAACAACGTCAATAACGTTGTTAGCGGTGATCTTGGTGGGGGTAACTGCGATGAAAGGCACGCCGTTTGCTTCCATGTCAGTAGTAACCGTTTCGCCCTTCAGCAGCGAGATGATTACGCCGACTGCGGCCGCGGCCTCAATCGAAGCTGGCTTCCAGACAGTACACGTCTGCTTGCCGAGGAGAACGTTAGCCAAACCAGCTGGCGAAGCGTCCTGACCCGAAACAGGAACGGTGAGACCGTTCTTGTCGAGGATCGTGATAACGCCAGCGGCGTTGGTGTCGTTAGCAACCCACACAGCGTCAACCTTGCCACCGAGCGAGGTCAGAGCCTGCTCGAAGTTAGTGGCAGACTTTTCGCCGTCCCAAACACCAGCAGGCTCAGCGGCCGGCTTGATGCCTGCAGGCTCCATGACCGAAACGGCCCCGTCGTAGAACATCTTGGCGTTTCCGTCGGCAGCGTCACCGCCCATGTAGACAACAACAGCGGTTGCGGGATCCTTGCCAGCAGCCTTGAGGCCGTCAACAATGCACTCACCCTGGATGGCGCCAACGCCCTCGTTGTCGAACGAGACGTAGTAGTCGGCGCCTTCGATGGGGCGGTCGTAGGCAACGACGGGGATGCCCTGAGCCTTGGCCTCTTCGGCAACGGTTACACCGGCGCCCTGAAGGTCAACGAGAACCATCACGCCACAGCCCTTTGCAAGCTGCTGTTCAGCAATGGTTGCGTACTTCGAGGTGTCGCCACCGGCGTTCTGGATGTCGGTCTCGTAGCCAGCGTCCGCAAGTGCCGTCTCAAGTGCAGGACGGTCGTTGGCTTCCCAACGAGGCGACGACTCGGTGTCGGGCAGAATGACGCAGGCGCGAGCCGAGGCTCCCCCACCCGATGCCGAACATCCGGTGAGAAGCAGGGCTGAAGCCGCTACGACTGCACCGATTGAGATCAATGAAGTCTTCTTCATTTCTCTCCCTTCGTAGTTGTGTGTCTCGTGTTACGCGAACTACTTCGCGCAAGGTCTCGTCTTCGAGCCCTGGCTATATGTTGCCCTATGCAACAAATAGGTGCAAGTCATTTTGATTACGGAAACATAACGGAATAGTGAGAAAAGCCAGCATTTGTTGGCTCAAACCCTAAATTGACTCACCCGTTGCCGGAAAACGAAGACAGCGCGCGCGCATAGGCGGTCGAGATTGCCTCAACTTTTGGCCGGCTGACTGTTGAAATTACGTTGATCTCCCACGTCGGTGCGTGCCCAAGCAACAGCATGGCCGCTTGGTGCGCAGCGCCGTTGGCCACGTATTCCCCCGGGGCGGGAACGACGGCGGGTAGCCCGAAGATTTCCGCGGCAATCTGCGCGACCGCCGGGTTGCCGGCCGCTCCGCCAACAAGAAAAACGCGCGAGCTGACAACGCCCGCGGCGCGAAGGGCATCAAGTCCAGCACCGAGCCCACAGAGCATGCCCTCGATTGCCGCGCGGGCAAGGTTAGCCCGCGTGTGGTTGCCAAGAGTGAGTCCCGAAATCTGCGCCGTGGCATCGGGGAGGTTGGGCGTACGTTCGCCTTCGAAAAACGGCAAGAGCACGATGCCCTCTGCGCCGGGTTCTGCCTCCAGTGCCAAAAGCCCCAACTCGTCGTGGCTGACCTCAAAGAGGCGCGCGAAGGAATCCAACACCCGGGCCGCGTTGAGCGTGCAGACGAGCGGGAGAGCAGCCCCGGACGCGCTCGCAAATCCCGCAATGGTTCCCGTCGGGTCTGAAGTGTAGGTATCGGAGACCGCAAAGACGGTGCCGCTGGTTCCCAGCGAGACAACGACATCGCCCGGCCCGGCACCAACGCCCAATGCGGCCGCCGCGTTGTCGCCGGCACCGCACGCGATGAGGAGACCCGCGTTCGTGGTGTAGGCAACTTCTCCCGGTGCGACGATGCGCGGCAAGACGGGAAGGTGCCCGAGCACAAATTTAACGACGGCCGGCACGTACTCTTTCGTTGCCGGGGAAAAGTACCCGTTGCCGCTGGCGTCAGAGGCGTCAGTGGCAAGTGCACTGAGGTCTGGCCCCCGCTCGGATTGACCCGCAGGGCCGAAACCGGCCAATCGCCAACTCAGCCAATCGTGTGGGAGAGCGACCGCGGCCACCCGAGCCGCGTTGTCCGGTTCGTGCTTGCGCAACCACAGCAATTTTGTCGATGTGAACGAGGCAACGGGCAGCGAACCCGTCACGCGCGCAATCTCCTCAGCACCAAAGTGTGCGGCAATCTCGGTGGCCTCGGTGGCGCTACGCGTGTCGTTCCAGAGCAGAGCCGGGCGAATCACGCGTCCGTCATGATCGAGAACCACCATGCCGTGTTGCTGCCCACCGATGGAGATTGCGGAAACGTCATCCAGCCCGCCAGCGCTCGCGATGGCCTCCCCGAGGGCTTGCCACCAGGCCTCCGGGTCGACCTCGGTTCCCTCGGGGTGCCGTGCCGTGCCCTGTCGAACGAGGTCGCCCGTCTCTAGGTCGCGAATGATGACCTTGCAGCTCTGCGTCGACGAATCGACCCCAGCGACCAGAGTCATTGCCTAGCGCGCTCCCATGAGGTGTTCGATTGCGAGCTGGTTGAGTTTCACAAAACCGAACCCGCGGCCGTCGAAGTAGCTGTCTGCGTCAAATTTTTCGTACGCCGAGGCATCGGCAAGAAGGTCGGCATACGTCTCGCCGGGAGCGAGCGTGGTCTGCTGAATTTCAGCAACACGCGAGGCGACGAGGGCTGCCTGAACCTCGGGGTCCGACCGAAATGCCGCCGCGCGCTCCTTGAGCAGCAGATACATGCGCATGTTTGCCGCGGCCGAATCCCACACGCCGCTCCAGTCTTCGGTGCGGCTGGGCTTGTAGTCGAAGTGACGCGGGCCGTCGTAGGCACGCCCGCCGGCGGGTCCGCCAAATTCAAGGAGGTCAACGAGCGAGAAGGCGTTGAGCAGATCACCGTGGCCGAAAACCAGGTCCTGGTCGTACTTGATGCCCTTCTGACCGTTCAGGTCAATGTGAAAGAGCTTGCCGTGTTCGAGAGCCTGGGCAATGCCGGCGGTGAAGTTGAGACCCGCCATCTGTTCATGACCCGTCTCCGGGTTAAGCCCCACGAGTTCGGGGTGCTCGAGCGTGGCGATGAACGCCATGGCGTGACCGATCGTGGGCAGAAGGATGTCGCCACGCGGCTCGTTGGGCTTGGGCTCGATCGCGAAACGGATGTCGTAGCCCTTGTCGATGACGTACTGCGACATGAGGTTGATTCCCTCGCGGTAGCGCTTGAGCGCACCCCCGATGTCTTTCGCCGCGTCGTACTCGGCACCCTCACGACCGCCCCACATCACAAAAGTCTTGGCGCCCATCTCGACGGCGAGGTCGAGATTGCGAAGAGCTTTGCGCAGGGCAAAGCGGCGAACACCGCGGTCGTTGCTCGTGAACGCACCGTCCTTGAAGACCGGGTGACTGAAGAGGTTCGTGGTCACCATGGGCACAATCACGCCCGTGTCGGCCAGCGCCTTCTTCAACCGGTCAATCTGTTTCTGGCGCTCAGCGTCGGTGCTGCCGAACGCAAACAGGTCATCATCGTGGAAGGTCAAACCGTACGCGCCCAACTCCGCAAGTTTCTCGACGGCCTCGACGACATCAATTGCCGAACGCGTTGCGGATCCGAACGGGTCCTGCGCGTTCCAGCCGATGGTCCATAGTCCGAAGGAGAATTTGTCGTCGCGCGAGGGAATGAGTGAGGTCACGATTCTTTTCCTTTGCAGGCAGAGGTGGAATGATTTGTTGGCTGAGAGAACAATATACGACAATGGACAAGGGCGATAAGTGCGGTCCAGAAAACCTCCGGGCCGCGATGATTTCTCGTAGAGTTTTTTCTCGGTCACAAGCGAAAGGCGAACAGAGTGACACCAGCCACTTCTGCGCCCAAACCGCAGCCATCTGTGATGGGCAGTAACCGCGATCTCGTTCGTCAACACAACCTGTCGGCGGTTCTTCGTCTGCTGCGCAAACACGGAACCATGTCGCGCTCGTCGCTGGCCCAACGCACCGAATTGAATCGGTCGACCATTTCAGACCTCGTGACCGAGCTCGAAGAACTCGGCCTAATCCACGAGACCGAGGCTTCCGACCGCACCGGCGTGGGGCGGCCTTCACTGATGGTTTCGCTCACCGATGACGTGGTGGTTTTTGCCGTAAACCCCGAAACGGACGCCACCACGGTCGGACTCATCACGCTCTCGGGAAACGTTCTTCGCAAAGAGCGCATTGCCACTGCAAGCTCACCCGAGCCCCGCGATGCGGTGCGCGACGCCGGCGAAATGATTGCGCTATTGAGAAAAGATCTCCCCGCGCATGTGCGCGTTGCCGGCGTCGGCGTGGCGGTGCCCGGTCAGGTCCGGGTGGGCGACGGCGTCATACGTCTCGCCCCACATCTCAACTGGGTCGAGGTGCCGTTCTCAAGCATGCTCAACCAGGTCACCGGACTGCCCGTGGTGATTGACAACGACGCCAGCCTAGGCTCGATCGCCGAGCGCGATTACGGGGCCGGTCGTGGCTTCAGCGAAATCATCTACATGTTTGGAGGCGCCGGCGGAATCGGCGGGGGAATTATCCACGCGGGTTCCTTGTTGCGTGGCTCGGCGGGATATGCGGGCGAGCTCGGGCACGTCCGCATATCCGACGTGCCCCGTGATGACTACTCGGGTCTTCAGGGCACGCTCGAAGCACTCGTCAAGCGCGATGAACTGCTCGGCGCCCTGGGCATTGCCACAGCAGGTGACGACGAGCTAGCCTCGCGACTTGTTGCCCCACTCAGCGGCAGGGTAAAGAAACTCCTCGAAGGCCAGATCGACGCCCTCGCCATTGCCATCGGTAACTTCGTAAATATTTTCAATCCGGAGATCGTGGTGCTCTCGGGCTACCTCGCTGTTCTCTTCGGCTATGACTCCGATCGCCTGCTCAGTCGATTCCGTTGGAGCACGCTCAACGCTCCTCAAGATCGACTCATTGTGCGAACAGGCGAGCTAGGACCCAACCAGCTCATGATTGGAGCCGCCGGCCTTGCTTTTGCCCCGCTCGTCGCTCAGCCCGCGAGCACGCAACTCTTCCCTGCCCACACCAAGTAAACCCGGCTCGCAAAACCCCTCGAAAGGATTACCGTGTCTACTCTGCACCTGCCCGCGCCCCACATCGTCGATCCCGCCAGCGTTCCTGCGCTCCGCTGGGGAATAATCGGTCCGGGCGGTATTGCGCAGACCTTTGCCGACTCAGTGCACAAACACTCGACGCAGCGCATTGTCGCCGTAGCGTCACAAACACCCGGTAAAGCAGAGGCCTTCGCTAGGCCTCGGCAGATTGAGCACGCCCTCACGTCTTATCGGGAGCTTGTCGATCACCCCGACGTTGACGTGGTTTACGTCGCCACCACTCACGAGTTTCACCGTGAGCACGCGGAATTAGCTATTTCGGCCGGCAAACACGTGCTCATCGAGAAGCCTCTGGCCCTCAACGCGGAAGATGCTGAGTCTGTCCGCGCGACAGCTGCCGCCGCTGGCGTGCTGGCCATGGAAGCAATGTGGACGCGCTACCTTCCTCAGTCCGACATCATCCGTCGAGTTCTCGCCGACGGCATGCTCGGCGACATCGAGTTGGTCCTCACAGATTTTGGACAAGACCTTCGCATGATTCCGCGCCTCGTGAATCCGGTCAGTGGCGGTGCGCTTCTCGACTTAGGAATCTATAACTTTGCCTTCAGCTCACTTGTACTCGGCGACGCCCAGAAGGTGAGCGCGGTGGGAACACTCACCGAGACCGGCGTTGACGACACCACTTCAAGTCTGATGACCTACGAGAACGGGGCGAAGGCTATCGCCAACGTCACGCTCTCGTCGTTTACCCCCACCGCGGCATCTATCGCAGGAACAGCAGGGCTGCTGCGAGTTGATGGCCCCTTCTTCACGCCGACCGGGCTCCAGCTTTACCCCGCCGAATTCAACTCGCCGCCTGTCGCCACGTGGCAGGATGCGTCCGGAATCGCGGCGCACGAAGGATTGTGCTACCAAGCAACCGCGCTCGCGTCGTTTGTGGAACAGAAGCTAACGGATTCCCCACTTCGCCCGCTCGCCCAAGCAGTCGCCGACATCGAACTCATTACTCAGGCGCGCCACCAGGTCGGCGCGTATCTAACCGGCGAGCGCCGTTAGTGCTTCAACCACCAGAGCGTGGTCGTCCTGCTGGGGAACGCCACTGACAATGACCGAACCCACCACCACGTCGTTGACGATCAGCGGATAGCCGCCACCGGCGGGGGCAAAGTCAACCTCGTCCAGATTGAGGTCATCGAGCGTCTTGCCCTCAGCGGCCAGTCGCTGGCCCGCCAAGAAGGTTGGCTCGCCCGTGAGCTCAATGAGGTTGCGCTTGCGACGGATCCAGTTGTCATTGATGGGTGTTGCGCCCGGAAGTGCCACGTGAAACACCTCGTGGTCACCGAGTTTTACCGAGACGGCCATGGGCCAACCCTTGACGCGTGAGCGCCGAACCAGGTCTTCTCCCAGTGCTACGGCAGCCTCGTGATCCATGGCGGTGAAGCGAAAACGCGCGAACTCGGCTTCGAGGTCGGCGACGTCGGCGAGTACAGGAATCTCAGATGCGGGCACAGAAACAAACCTATCGCGTGCGCAATTGGTCGCAGATGTTCGACTTGTCGGTTTGTCTCACGAATTTCTCAGACTTGCTCCCTACGTTGTAGCCATGGGATTTCTTGATCGCCTTTTTGGCACAAATTCAGACGATGAATACCGCGAAACAACGAACCGAGTGCGGGTAGCTTCGGCGGCTCGGTCAGAAGACGAAGTGGCCGTAGAGCGTTACCGTTACCTTCTGCGCACGGCGCCACCCGAGACCATCGAAAAGGTGCACGAAGAAGCTTTCACGAAACTGACCCCCGAGCAGCGCAAGATGCTCTTTACTCAGCTTTCTGCCGATGCTCCTCGTGGCGAGGCGCCCAAGGCGGACGACGCACACTCACTGGCTGTTTCGGCAACGCGGTCTGAGATGCGCCGGCCCGGAACAATGGAGAAGTCACTGGGCAACGTGAGCGCGGCCAATGGCCAGGCTGGCGGACCAGCTGGTGGCGGCGCTCCCGGATTCGGATCGATGTTCGGGAGTTCGCTTCTGGGCAGCATTGCGGGTTACGTGATCGCCTCCACCCTGATGAGCGCCTTCCTGCCGTCATTCGCGGGCGATCCCGGTGCGGGCGACAGTTCGCAGGCGGGCTCCGAAGGCGGAGACGGTTCGGGAGACGCTGGAGCTGGCGGCGGAGAGTCCTCGGGAGAGTTCGCCTCGGCAGATGGCGGCGGATTCGATGGCGGCGGAATGGCCGATGGTGGTTTCGGCGACGGTGGCTTTGGCGACTTCGGCGGCATGGGCGACTTCGGCCTCTAGAAAGTCCCTCCCAGTTCGATTCCCTCACCTGATTTTGGCGTGTAAACTCCCTTTCTAGGTGGCGTCATTGTGGCGTTCGCCACAGAGGTTTTTCCGTGAAAGGAATGCGTGTTGTTTACCCGTCGCTTCGCCGTGATTGGCGCTACTGCTCTTGCCCTCGTTGCGGGCGTTACGGGAACTCCCCTGGCAGCGTATGCTGCCACGTCGTCAGTGGTGCCAACGTCGAACACGGTCGAAAGCCAGGACTGCCACGATCCGTCGCGCACCTCCAACAAGCGTTACATGTTCGACGGCGATGTCATTACGGTCAACTTTTTGAACTGCAATACCAATTACGCCTATGGCTACTCATCCCCGTACCCCACCTATGCCATAAATTATGGCGATGTTTACGTGAACGTGGCTAGCTCCGACGGTGGTCCCACCGGCCCTGTAGCCCCTGTAGCCGGAGCAAACTACTCGGTGCCTGCTTTCGACCGAAATTGTGTCAAGGTCAGTCCCACGGCGGCCGACCCGGTGAACTGGAGTAGCATTTCCCCGAACATCCCTCGGATCACCTCAACGATGACCAGCGCGGTAACCGCAGAATACGGTACCTTCATCTATGACAAGGGAACGGCATGCGGTGGCGCGTCAGGGTTTGACCGCCAGCAGATTGTTTACGGGATGTTGCCCGTTCAGCCTCAAGTGACCACGGCATTTGCCGCGCCTAGTGCGCTGCTTAATTCTCCGGTAAGTCTCGTGATCACCGTGAGCAACACCCAGGTGTTCCGTGCGGGGACTTACGGCACGTTCACCGGCCTGGGATTCACACTGGCACTTCCTGCGGGGGCCACGGGAGACGCGAGTGGCGCATCCACAACCTGTCGCGGGGGGTCGGTCACGACACCGTCGGGCAACACGCAGATTCAGCTCAGTGGCGCCAGCCTCGGCGGTGCGGGGCACTCGACCGAGGCGTCGTGCACAGTGACGGTACCTGTCACCTTCACAACGGAAGGCGCGAAGGCGCTCACATCGGCCTCGCTCATTGCCGGCGCAACGAACCGCGGAAACATCTACAACAACACGGCGGACTTCAACAAGGTCGCCGCGAACGTTACCGTTTCATCGGCCATCATTTCTCCGGCGACACAGAACCTTTCGGGTAACGCCGGCGCGGCCATCACGCCAACCACGCCGTTCACCCCGCAAGGTTTGACGGCGCCGATCACATACTCAATCTCTCCCGCCCTGCCGGACGGTCTCAGCATTAACCCTCAGTCAGGAGTTGTTTCCGGCACCCCGAAGAACCAACAGGACGCCCTGACCTACACGATTACCGCCAGCGACGGCTCGAAGTCTGCGACCGCTCAAGTCACCATCACAATTGCGGCCGGTGGTGGCGGAGGCGGCGGCCTGCCCGACACTGGCACATCGCTCGCGATTGTGGGCGCCACCCTCGGCACCGCCATGCTTCTCTACATGCTCGCCCTCTTTATCTT
The DNA here is from genome assembly GCA_002292955.1 of Microbacteriaceae bacterium UBA963. Lineage (GTDB taxonomy): Bacteria > Actinomycetota > Actinomycetes > Actinomycetales > Microbacteriaceae > UBA963. The sequence goes on from DBCH01000030.1 coordinate 13,413, forward strand.
CCGCGGCCGTCGTCAACTTGGCTTCCTCGCCGTGAACGATCAGGTCTCGGCCCGCATGGCTCAACTCGACGCCATGCTCACCCGCATGGAAGACAACGCACGTCGCCGGCGCAACCGTCGACGCTAATAGTCATCATGAAAGGGCCTCGGGGTGAACCCCCGGGGCCCTTTTCTTGCGGGAGCCGCTACCAGAAGTAGGCGGGGTTCAGCGCGATTAGCAGCACGGCCGTCCAATGGCAGAGGAACGCCACGAGGGTGAGCGTGTGAAAGATCTCGTGAAAACCAAAAACGCCCGGCACGGGGTTGGGGCGCTTCATGGCGTAGATTACGGCGCCGGCGGTGTATGCGGCGCCGCCAACCATGATGAGCACCATCATGGCCACGTTGGCGTTCACGAGGTCAACGACGTACATCATGGCCGCCCAGCCCAGCAGGAGGTAGAGGGGCACGTAGAGCCAGCGCGGAGCGTGAATCCAAAACATGCGAAAACCGATGCCGAGCAGTGCGCCACTCCACACGAGAATCAGCAGCAGAAATCCCTTGTCGAAGGGCAGAGCCATCACTGCGAGCGGCGTGTAGGTGCCGGCAATCAGCAGGAAGATGTTGGCGTGATCAAAGCGCTTGAGGAGGACGCGTGTGCGCGGCTTCCAATTGAAGCGGTGATAGAGCGATGAGATCCCGAAAAGCAGGATTGAGGTGAGGGCAAAGACGGCCGAACTCCACTTGGCCGACAACCCGTCGGCCAGCACCACGAGCACGATTCCGGCGGCAATGGCGACCGGGAGAGTTCCCGTGTGAATCCAGCCGCGCCAGAGCGGCTTGGGCTCGTCTTCGGGCAGCGGAGCAGCAGCCTCCAGCAGCGGAAGGCTCGGTACGCGTGGCTCAAACTCTTCGGTGTCTGCCACGCGTCCCCTTTCGACGGGTCGCCTTCAGCCTAAGCCGTGCGGTCTGAGTTAACCCCGGCAATGCCTCCGTCAACACCACGGCCGTCGGGACCGCGGGGGTTTCCCACCGGCTGAGCCAAATTTCCGTAGGTGTCGGGCCGACGAGTGGCCAGGAACGGAAACAGGTCCAGCCAGTCCCGGCGCTGATCGAGGTCGAGATCCGCCACCAGCACGGCGTCCTCGGCCCGGCCTGCCTCAACAAGTACGCGCCCGTAGGGGTCGGAGATGAACGACGATCCGTAGAAGTCGATGAGCCCCTCATTGCCCCAGCGATTGGGCACCACCATAAACGTTCCGCTGTTGATGCCGTTAGCGGTAATCACGTGTCGCCAGAGGGGGGCCGTGTCGAACTCGGGGTGATCCGGTTCGCTGCCGATGGCTGTGGCATAAACGAGAACCTCTGCCCCGGCGAGGGAGTAGGCCCTGGTGACCTCGGGAAACCACTCGTCCCAGCACGTGGGCATGCCCAGCTTGAGTGGCGTAGGGCCTGCCGTAACGGCATAAACGGGGTAGGAGTCTGTGTCGGGTCCGGCCGCAAAGTACTCGTCTTCGTAATACCCCGCGGTAACGGGGATGTGCAGTTTGCGGGTGCGTCCGTGCAGGTTGCCCGCAGGGTCGACGAGGATGGCCGTGTTGTAACCGCGGCCGTCGGCCAGCTCCACCGATTCAAAAAGGCTCGCGTGCACCCAGATGCTGTGCTCGCGCGCCGCCTCAGCGGCCAGAGCGAAAGTGGGGCCGTCGGTCAACGACTCGGCCACGGCCCGCGGAAGTCCCGAAGGTCGCGTATCGGCCATGTATCGACTCAGCGTGAGCTCAGGGAGAAACACAATCTGCGCGCCCGCCTCGGCCGCCAACCGGATGCCCTCCCGAATGTTTGCCGCGTGTTTTTGCGGCTCAGGCACCCAGTGACATTGCAGCGCGGCCACACGAACCGGCTGACGATCGGGAGAAAGCACGCGCGAGCGAGAAGGTAACGCCTCGCCGGTGATCACGCGCATCGCCACGGAGCTACTCCAGATTCATTCGTGGAACGACAACCTGTTTAATAATCAGAATGATCGACGCCGCAATGGGAATCGCCACGAGCGCCCCGAGAACACCCATGAGCGTGCCGCCAGCGAGGGCCGCGATCACCACTGCAGAGCCGGGAATCGAAACCGCTTTGTTCATGATGCGCGGGCTGATGACGTAAGCCTCGATCTGCATGTAAATCAGGAAGTAAATGAGAATGACGAGGGCAGTGAGGGGACTGGCAAGAAGTAGCTGGCTGAAAGACACCACGACGCTTGAGATTACGGTACCAATGAGCGGGATGAGTGCGAGCAGGAACGCAACGAATGCCCAGACGATGGCGGCTTTTCCGCCAATAGAAACGAGAACAATAAAGCAGAGCACACCGTTGAGTGCCGCGAGAGCGATCTGGCCCACGACGTACTTGCCTACTCCTCCTGTGATCTCTTCGGTCATGCTGGCAAACGTGTCACGCTTGCTGCGCGGAACCAGTGAGTAGGCAAATGACTTGATGCTGTCGAGTGATGCGGTGAAGTAGAGCGTCAAAATGACGACGATAATCGTGCCGGTGACGCCGGTGGCAACGCCCACACCAACGTCGAGCAGGCCGCCCGCAACACTGGTGAAGTTTGCCGGATTCGACACCCAGGTTGTTAGCTCCTTGATAATCGCGGTCAGGTCAACAGATGTCCCGATCTGTTGAGTGATCCAGATGAACCAGGGCTCGGCCGTGATGTTTTTCACCAAATCCGGTAGACCCCGGATGAATGACGATGTTTGGTCAATCAATGAGGGGAGGACGGCCCAGACAACCCCAATGATGACGCCCAAAAAAATGACGACGACGGTAACAAGGGCCGCCCACTTGGGGAAACGACGGCGCACAAGGAAGGCGACAGCGGGCGAGAGTCCCAACGACACGAAGAAGGCGACCCCGATGTAGGTGAGCACGGTGGCCAAGGAGCCAATCATGGTCATGAGGAGGAGCGCAAGACCCACGCCTAAGGCGGCAATAAAGCCGAGCCGGAATGGTTTTTCAATTTTCATGTCAGATTCCTCAAGGATTACCAGGGGGCCACGCCAAGGCCATCTTTCCCGAGGCCCATCACTAGACAATAGACCGAAAATACACCGGCCATGAAACCGATGATCTGAAATTGGCGGCGCATGGTCCACCCATAGAGCTTCGACAGGAGGTCTTGCGCACGCGGCCCACGGACGAGCCGCCAGAGAGCGGGCAGCAGGGTAGGCGACAGCGCCAGGGCGAAAAGAAGAAACACCATTGCGCCTTGAACCCACGGTGACGTTCCCGACGTGGCGATGTCGTGCAGCCCTGGAACCAGGAGCGCGAAACTCGACACATCCTTAATGCTGAGCACAAACGCAACACCAAAAAAGGTGATGCCCCGGGCCGCGGACAGCCTTCGACGCATCGCGGCCTCTGACCTCGCGCTCAACTCTGGGTGCGGACGAAAAAGCCAGACGACCACTCCGATGAGTACCGCAGTGGCAAGGAGGAACAGTATGCCCTGCACCACATGGGGCCCTGTCGATGACCTTTGGGGGAGCTGCGCGAATCCCGTGAAGAGAGCCACACACGCGATACCAAAGGCACTTGCTGACCCAGCAATGACAAGCACCGTGCGCTTGGCCCACGAATCACCCACGGCCGCCAAAATCTGCAGACCCAAAAGTGATGGCGTCATGGCAGCGCCAATGCCTAAGGGGATGATGCGAAGCAGCGTATCGAGCACCTCCTCATTCTGCCCTGAATCGCTAACCCGAATAACATGGGGAGGAACAAGCCCCCCGAGGAGACCCATGTCACGCGCGCGCACCATCCCCCTATTGGCCAGTTTTGTGTCAGTCCTTGCTGTGCTTGCGGGGTGCTCAGCGAACCCGAATCTCCCCAAGAGCGATGCGGAAAGGAAGGCCAGCGCTGCTGATGCCACGTCCTCCGTGGAGTGCGCCGGTGTATGGCTTCACGTTGACTTCGATATTCTCGGGGCCCCCCTCATCGAAACCTGCGTTGACGCCGTGGCTCCCCTTGAGGCCATGACGGTGCTCGATGCTGCCGACGTAAAGATTACCGGAACCGCCGACTACGGCCTCGACGTGGTGTGCCGTGTCAATGGTCTCCCGGCGGCCGACCAAGCACTCAAGATTCCCGGACACGAGTCTTACCGCGAGACGTGTGCCACTATGACACCCGCGTTCGGCTACTGGTCGGTGTGGGTTGAAGACCGGGCGACGGGGGAATGGGACTACGCGTCGGCGGGAATAGACGACCTCACGTTGGCTCCCGGTGAGTCGCTGGGCTTCACGTTCACGAACGGCACACACACAGACCCGCCCGTCGAGCCGTTGACCGAATAGATTCGGCAGCGGGTTCACCATGCTCACGAACGCAACGCGCCGAGACAGCCGGTGGCAACCGCTGTGGCTCGGCCTGTGGGTCGCCGCAGCGTTTGTGGTGGGTCGCCTCCTGTTTCGCTTCTTCTTTGGGGGCGCCGGGGGCGATGGTCCAATACTGGCATCCCTTCCGCGCGTGGAGCTGCCGGGGTTCTTTTCGAGTGTGACTCTCTTCGGGCAGGTGACGCTCGGTGGACTCACGAATACCCTTCTGGGCGCGCTCCCGCTTGCCGCGTTCATCGTTGTGTCGGGCCTGCTGTTCTCCCTCATCGACGTGCGCCGCCTGCTGATGCGCACTCGGTCGTGGGGCGGTGGCACCGCGAGCTTATCTGCGGTACTCATTGCCCTGGCCATATTGCCTGAGATACGGGTAACAGCGATGCGTCTTTCTCGCGCGCGGCGCCTTCGGACGCACCGCAGAGGCATTCGAGGCGTCATCGCTCCACTGGTGGGAGCGACTGTGGAGCGCGCGACGGCTCTGGCGGCCAGCCTCGAGGGGCGAGGTTTCCTCAACGCCTCCCGCGCTCCCGAACCGGACTGCGCGGCCCCCATAGTGGCCGATAAGGTCACCCTGAAACTGCCCGACGGCCGCGCAATTCTTGCGGATGTCAGTTTCTCTTTGGCCCCGGGCACCCTCACACTGGTGACTGGTGCGACCGGTTCCGGCAAGACCACTCTGCTGCGTGCCGTGGCGGGACTCTTTGAGACGTTCGACCGGGGGATCCAATCGGGACGCCTGAGCGTGGGTGGGTTTGACCGACAGGGGCTCTCGGCCCGCGCCACGGCCGCTTTCGTCTCGTACGTTCCGCAGGATCCTCGCTCGAGCTTTGCCAGCGTTACCGTTGCCGAAGAGATTGGTTTGGCCCTCGCCCTTCGCGGTGACAACCGCCACTCTGTCGACGCTCGTGTGGCCATTCTGGCCCGAAACATGGGTGTCAGTCACCTGCTCTCGCGCTCGGTCCACGAGCTCTCCGCGGGTGAGGCGACCCTCGTCGCCCTGGCGGCAGCACTGATCAGCGAACCGACGGTTCTCCTCATTGATGAGCCCTTTGCCGACCTCGACGACAGTGCTCTCGATCGTGTGGCCGGCCTTCTCCGCACCCTCGCACTCACGACAGGAATCACCACTGTCGTGGCCGAGCACCGCATCACTTCGCTGGTCTCGGTGGCCCAGGCACGACTGCACGTCGCCCACGGCACGATTCGCGCGGTGGGCATTGCCGAGCCGGTGGACGCTGCCGAGCCCGAAGATGTCGGCCAACCGCTGGATGCTGCCAGGCAGATGCCCCACGGCAGCAGCGTCACAACTGGCTTCGAGCGGCCGATCGCAGCAATCGTGGGCCCGAACGGTTCGGGAAAGACAACGCTCCTCTGGGCGTTGAGCCTGCCCGGAGGCGCAGCCGCGGCGCACATTCGGCTCGTTCCCGACAATCCCATCGACCTGTTCACTCGTGAGAGCGTTGCCGAAGAGTGTCGAGCACAGGATGCCCGGCGTGGTCGCCACCCTCACGCGTTGTTGACCACACGAAGCATTGTTGAGAGACTGCTCGGCGGCCCGATTGACCCCGACGCGCATCCGCGTGACCTCTCCACCGGGCAACAGCGCGCCCTCGCCATCGCACTCCAACTGCAGAGCACGCCCGATTACCTGCTGATTGATGAGCCCACCCGCGGGCTCGACCCTCGGGCGCGGCAGGAATTGGCCCGGTTGCTGACTCGGGTGAGTGCCTCTGGTACCCGCGTGCTCATCGCCACACACGACCATGCGTTCGTTGCGCTGATCAACGCAACCATCATTGCCACGCCCCTGGATGAGTCATCTTCGGCGCCTGACTTCCTTGCTACGGCCTTTGTTCCGCGCGGTGTTGCTTCTCGCCGAGAGGTGGTGGCACCGTGACAGCCGGGATCTTCGCCACAATCAGCGTCGTTGCACTGGGCAGTTTTGCCTGGCCGTTTGTGGTGCCCGCCAGCGGCGACCTCGCCGAAACCTGGACCATGGTGATCGTCTGCCTGCTGGTGCCAGTGCTCGCCGTCATTGCGGTGATCGTGGCAGAGCGCGGGGTGACCGGTCGCCCCGATGCGGCAAAGTTTGTGGCCATGCTCGGTCTCTTGGCGGCCGCGGGTGCCGTGGTGAGACTTTTTGGCTCGGCCGCCGGAGGCATCGAAGCCGTTTTTGTGATTCTCATCATTGGCGGCGCGGTCTATGGTCCGCGTTTCGGCTTTCTCCTTGGTGCGGTGACCATCGGGGTGTCGTCACTCGCGCTGGGGCTGCTCGGCCCCTGGGTGGGCTTCCAGATGTTCGCCGCCGCCTGGGTGGGCGCCGGAGCCGGTCTCGTGAGTCGAGCCGTGGCTCGGGGCACACGGCGGCAGGCGGCGCGCGCGCGTCGATGGATTGAACTTGCTGCACTGTGTATCTTCGGGGTTCTTGCCGCATACGTTTACGGGGCGCTCTTGAACCTCTGGTTCTGGCCCTTTGCGGTGGGCGGGCAGACCAGCATCTCCTATGTCGCCGGTGGCGACGCGGCAACCAATTTCTCACGCTTCGTGGTCTACACGCTCGTCACCTCCACCCTCACGTGGGACACCGTGCGGGCGGTCACGACCGTAATCGGGATTGCCGTGCTCGGGCCCGCGATTATTGCGGGCTTGCGGCGCGTCAAGCTCAGTCGCTAGCGGTTTCGATACGCGCTGCGCGCTACTCAACCAGCGCCATCTCCGCGCTGCGCGCTACTCAACCGGCGCGGGGGCGCGCTGCGCTAGGCGGAGAAGTACTTGGCCTCGGGGTGGTGAAACACGAAGGCGTCGGTTGACTGTTCGGGGTGGAGCTGCAGTTCTTCCGACAGCTCCACGCCCACGCGCTCGGGCTTCAAGAGGGTCACCACCTTGCGCCGATCCTCCATGTCGGGACACGCCGGGTAGCCCAACGAGAAACGCGCGCCGCGATAATCGAGCTTGAACATCCCCGCAAGATCGGCCGGGTCTTCGGCGGAAAATCCGAGTTCTTCGCGAATGCGCGCGTGCCAAAACTCGGCGAGAGCCTCGGTGAGCTGCATCGCCAGTCCATTGAGCTCCATGTAATCGCGATACGAATCGGCGGCAAAGAGTTCGGCGGTGACCGCGCTGATTCGATCTCCGAATGTTGCCAACTGCACGGGTAACACGTCGGTACGACCAGAGTCGGCGGCGGCTACAAAGTCTGCGAGACACAGATGCCGGTCGCGCGCTTGCCGGGGGAATGCAAAGCGCAGTCGCTCGGCCCCCAATTCGCCGCCCGAACCACCGTCGGGGGCCAGCACGCCGGGGGTACCGAACAGGCCGTGCATATCGTCACCGTGGTGACGCACGATCACCTCGTTGCCCTCAGAGACCACGGGGAAGTAGCCGTAGATTACCGAAGCGTCAGCAATGCCTTCGGCAAGAATGCGGTCGAGCCAGTAGCGCAGGCGCGGTCGGCCCTCGGTGTCGACCAGCTGTTCGTAGCTGGCACCATCATCTCCACGACCGGGTTTCAGGCCCCACTGACCCATGAACGTTGCCCGCTCGTCGAGGAAAGCAGCGTAGTCTCCCAGCGCCACACCCTTCACAATGCGCGTGCCCCAGAAGGGCGGCACGGGAATCTCGTTATCCGCTGCGACATCTGAGCGTGCGGGTATGTTCTCGGGCTCGGTGACCACCAGCTGCGTGGGGCGATGGATGCGCTTCTTGAGTTCCGGAAGGTCAACCGTTGCAGGATCTGCACCGCGAGCCACGGCAACCAGGGGCTCCATGAGAGCCAGTCCCTCGAACGCGTCGCGGGCGTAACGCACTTCACCGTCAAACAGGGCGGCAAGATCTTCTTCCACGAACGCGCGCGTGAGGGCAGCGCCACCCAAAATGATGGGCCAGCGGCCGGCAAGACCGCGGGCGTTGAGCTCGAGCAGGTTCTCTTTCATGACCACGGTTGACTTCACCAGCAGACCACTCATGCCGATCACGTCGGCGCCCGACTCCTCGGCCGCCGCAATAATCTCGTTGATGGTCTTCTTGATGCCAATGTTGACCACGTCGTACCCGTTGTTGGACAGAATAATGTCGACGAGATTCTTGCCGATGTCGTGCACGTCTCCGCGCACCGTGGCCAGCACAATCTTGCCCTTGCCGGCAGCCTCGGACTTCTCCATGAACGGTTCGAGCAACGCGACGGCGGCCTTCATCACCTCTGCCGACTTGAGCACAAACGGCAGCTGCATCTCGCCCTTACCAAAGAGCTCACCCACCACCTGCATGCCCGAGAGCAAGTGGTCGTTGATGATATCGAGCGGCGCCATCCCGTCGCTTCGCGCCTGCTCGAGATCTTCCGGCAGCCCCTTGGCGTCGCCGTCGATGATGCGGCGTGCCAGGCGCTCGCCAACAGGGAGTGCGGCAAGTTCAGACGCGCGCTGATCCCGAATTGCCGCCGCGTCAACGCCAGCGAACGTATCCAGCATGAGTTCGAGCGGATCGTAGGTGAGGTTGCCGTCCGCATCAAACTCCCGGCGATCCCACACGAGGTCGAGCGCCACCTTGCGCTGTGCCTCGGGAATCGACGCGAGGGGAACAATCTTGGCGGCGTCAACAATTGCCGAATCGAGCCCGGCCGCCATGGCCTCGTTCAGGAAGACCGAGTTGAGTACGGTGCGCGCCGCTGGGTTGAGTCCAAACGAGACGTTGGAAACTCCGAGGGTGGTGTGCACTCCCGGGTACTTCGCCGTGAGCTCGCGGATGGCTTCAATCGTTTCTATGGCATCGCGTCGCGTCTCTTCCTGTCCCGTGGCAATGGGAAACGTGAGGCAATCCACCAGGATGTCATCGACGCGCATGCCCCAGTCGTCCACCAGAGTGTCGATGAGTCGCGAGGCAATGCGCAGCTTGCCCTCGGTGGTGCGCGCCTGGCCTTCTTCGTCAATGGTCAGCGCCACAACGGCCGCACCGTGTTCCTTCACCAGTGGCATGATGCGCGCAAACCGGGAATCCGCGCCCTCTCCGTCTTCGAAGTTGACGGAGTTCACGATGGGGCGACCGCCGATCAGTTCCATGCCGGCCTGCAGAACCGCGGGCTCCGTGGAGTCGATCACGAGGGGAAGGGTGGAAGCGCTGGCAAAGCGCGAGACAATCTCACGCACATCGTCGACCCCGTCACGACCCACGTAGTCGATACACACGTCGAGCACGTGAGCTCCGTCACGAATTTGGTTGCGGGCGATGTCGACGCAGTCATCCCAGCGCTCCTCGAGCATCGCATCACGAAACGCCCGTGAGCCGTTGGCGTTGGTGCGCTCCCCAATCGCGAGGAAGGCGTTCTCTTGGATAAACGACACGTGCTGATAGAGGCTGGCCACGCCGTTGTCACTCTGGGTCGTGCGCACGACAGCCGGTGCGCCGGCGAGTCGATCCACGACCGCCTTCAGGTGGGCCGGTGTCGTGCCGCAGCACCCACCCACGAGCGCGAGGCCGAACTCCTTGACAAACTGTTCGTGCGCCGTGGCGAGTTCGTCTGGTGTGAGCGGGTAATAAGACCCGTCAGCCGTGAGGATGGGAAGGCCGGCGTTGGGCATGCACATGACGGGAATCTCGGAAAATCGCGAGAGGTGACGTAGGTGCTCGCTCATCTCGGTGGGACCAGTGGCACAGTTCAACCCGATCATGTCGATGCCCAGCGGCTCGAGGGCCGTGAGCGCTGCTCCGATTTCGCTGCCCATGAGCATGGTCCCGGTCGTCTCAACCGTCACCTGAACGAAGATGGGCAGGCGAACGCCCGTCTCTGCAACGGCCTGCTTGCAGCCGTTCACGGCGGCCTTGGTCTGGAGGAGGTCCTGAGACGTTTCGATGAGGAACGCATCGACGCCGCCCTCGATCAGTCCGACGGCCTGTTCGGCAAACGTGGCCTTGAGATGCGCGTACGTGGTGTGACCCAAGCTCGGCAGTTTGGTACCCGGACCCATAGAGCCCAGAGCCCAGCGCATGCGACCGTCGGCCGCCTCGAACGCCTCACACGATTCACGAGCCAATCGGGCGCCCTCGCGGGACAGCTCCACGATGCGGTGTTCGATTCCGTAATCGGAGAGGTTTGACCAGTTGGCCCCAAAGGTGTTTGTCTCAACGCAGTCAATTCCCACGTCGAGATAGGCATCGTGAATGGCGCGAATCATGTCGGGCCGGCTCACGTTCAAAATCTCGTTACAACCCTCGAGCTGCTGATAATCCTCGAGCGTGGGGCCATGTTCTTGGAGCATGGTTCCCATGGCACCGTCTCCCACCACAACGCGCTCGGCGAGGGTCGCCATGAGGGCTTCCGCGCGCGGGGTGAATCGGGGTTCGGACACGCCTCTCAGTCTACGGTCGTCGCCACGCCTCGAACTCGGCGTAATCGCTGATCACGAGGTCGGTAAAGGAACGCGCATAGTCCGCGATCGCGTGTTCGAACGCTTTGCCCTGATCCAGGTAACCGGCGATGAGCGAGGCGTCTCCCGCTCTGGCGTGGGCCCTCGCCAGCGCGGCGGCACAGACCGACGCATAAGCCTCGAACGACGACATGTCGAGCGACTTTGCTTCGATGCGACCCTTCATGTCCCACAGCTGCCGAAAGTAGAAGTCGAAGGGCAGTGTTTCATCGCCGCGAGTCCAGCCGAGGAAGGGATCGCTGGATGACTGAATCAGCCGTTGGCCCACCACCACACGCTTTCCGTGATGGTCATACTCACTGGGCGAGAGATGCGCCTCCAAGACAGACGCCTCGGCCTGCTTCGCCTGAAGAATGAGCGGCTCGCCATCGCCCGATTGAAACAGAAAAGCGTAGGCGCGGGTTCCGACCGACCCCACACCGACAACTTTGATGGCCGCCTCAACAAACGAATAGCGATCGAGCAGTGCCACGCGATCCGGCGGAAGAGTGCCCCGATAGCGGCGGAATACGTCGGCCACAGTCTTGAGGTGATCCGTGCCCTGAAGCGGAACCAGCGTGGGTGGATCGGTGCGGAAGTGCCATTCGTCGCCCACGCGTTCCGTGAGCTTGATGCTGGCCTTTTCTCCGTCCTTTGCGCGTGCCCGTTCACCGGCCCGCTGCAAGGCATCACGCAGTCCGGGTTTCTGAATCTCACCGATCATCCATTCCAGGTCTGCTCGAGCAAACCACACGTCAAGCGTGGGACGCTCACTAAACGTGGTCATCCACTCGCGATACGCGCGTCCCACAGCCAGGGCCGCACGGTGCTCGGTCTTTTCTCCGAAGCCGTGAACTCGAGCTGCCGTGGCGAAGCTGGATGCTAATCGTTTGACATCCCACTCAAACGGCCCGGGCAGCGTCTCATCGAAATCGGTCAGATCGAAGGTCAGGCTGCGCTCGGCCGAGGCAAAGATTCCGAAGTTGTCTAAGTGCGCGTCGCCGCACAGTTGAACGTCCAGTCCGGAATTGGGCCGGAGCGACAGATCCCGGGCCATCACGGCCGCCGTGCCCCGCAGAAACGAGAATGCATCCGCCCCCATGCGCTCATAGCGCAGGGGAATGAGTTCGGGATTTCTCGTCGCGTTTTGGGCTTCGATAATGCTGTTGGACGACGTGCGCTCGGCCGGACTCGGGCAGTCGGCCAGGCTCTCCAAGGGCACACGGCTTCGAACAGTTGCCCCCGCATGGCGGCGCTGGGCGCGCGATGGCCGCTGTCGCATGAGGATGCTGACGTCGTCGGACATGTGGACAGCCTAGACGCGGGCTGCAATCAGCCGAGAGAGGCTAGAGGGGCGAGACAATTCCCGTCAGGCGCTCGCTTGCCGTCCAGAGTCGTTTCGCATCCTCATCGCTGAGGGCCGCCGGAACTCGGCGAGCGGGTACGGGATAGCCCTTGAGTTCGCTCATGCGGTGAGGGCCGAAGTAGTCGTTGCCCGCAACGCCCGGGGCCGTGGCCACGTACAGCATGGGCAGAGCGCCCATTTCGGCCGACTGAGAGCCGAAGTGGCTGCCGAGTCGAGCCAGCCACTGTGCGAACGATCCGCGATCCTTCATGGGGCCGGATGCAACCAGGTTCGTTGACGCCCATCCGGGGTGACCCGCCACGGCAATCGCGTCGACCTTGGCGGCCACAAATCGGCGCTGCAGCTCGCGGGTGAACAAAAGGTTGGCCAGTTTGCTCTGTCCGTAAGCGCCCCACGCGGTGTACTTCTTCTCGCGCATCAGGTCGTCAAAATCGATACTGCTCGGGCGGTGGGCGTTCGAGGCCACCGCAACCACGCGCGCGCCCGGAGTTTTTCGAAGCGCCGGCATGAGGAGCACGGTCAGAGCAAAAGCGCCCAGGTGATTGGTGCCGAACTGCAGTTCAAAGCCGTCCTCGGTCTGTTGGTGTGTGGGAACAGCCATGATGCCGGCGTTATTCACCAGAATGTCGAGCTTCTTGTTCTTTGCCAGCCACGCGGTGGCGAAGGCGCGGATGCTTGCAAGGCTCGCTACATCAACCAGCGCGATGTCGAGACGTGCTTTGGGATACGCCGCCAGAATGTGCTCCTTGGCCGCTTCCGCCCGCTGAGCGTTGCGCGCCGCCAGGGTCACTTCAGCGCCGTGTGCGGCCAGTTCGGTGGCCATGACGAGTCCGAGACCCGAAGTGGCACCCGTAACAATGGCCCGTTTGCCCGTGAGGTCCGGGATGTCTGCTGCGGTCCAGCGCTGAGAAATTGCCACCTCGACAGGCTAGCGGAGGTGTTTGGCAAAGAAGGAATCGATGCGCGACCAGGCGTCGGCCGCGTCGTCGGGACGGGGGCGGAAGCCGGCCACCTTCTGCATGAGGGGTCGCATGATCTTGGGACCGGCCGGACCGGGGTTCATGAAGGCGTGGTTGGCCTCCGGGTATTCCTTAATGTCGTGGGCGATTCCCCGATGCGTCAGCGCGATCTCCATCCTCGCGGCGGCACCTTTAAGCGTCTTGTCCTTGGCGCCGTAGCTGCCCACAATGGGACACGCTCCCTCGAGCACGGCATCCAGATCCTTGGGCATAATGCCGTAGTTGACGGCAGCCGCCTCATAGCCGCGCTGGGCCAGCTGCAGAGCGAAACCACCGCCCATGCAGAACCCGATCACGCCGATTTTTTTGGTGCAATCTTTTCGCCCGGCGAGCAGTTTCTTGGCTGCTTCGACGTCGCGAAAAGCCTGGCCCTGGCCGTTGTTGAGCGCACGGAATGTCGCCCGCAAGCACTTGCGCATGCCTCCACGACTGTACAGATCGGGCATGAGCACGAGGTAGCCTCGGCTGGCCAAATGTTCGGCCTGGTGAATCATATTCTCTTCGATGCCAAAAACCTCGTGCACCATCACCACGCCGGGCCACGGGCCGTTGCCTTCCGGTCTCACCAGAAATCCGGGCACGTCACCGTTGCCGTCCGAAGCGGGAATGAGGATGTGTTCGCTGTGCATGCGCTGCGCTTCCTACAGTCCTGTCGAGAGCTGAGTGAGGCGAGCCGCGTCTGCTTGCGGGAGCACAAACTCGGCCGCCGCCATGAGAGCCGGGAGCTGTTCCCCCACGCGCGCGCTGGCAATGGGCGAGGTGACGGTGGGTTGATCGCGCAGCCACGCGAGAGCAACAGTTGCCGGAGCAACCCCATTTCCCGCAGCAACCTCGCGCAGGGCGTCCACGACATGCCAGGTCTGATCGCTCTCGTACACCCCTGCCGCGACGGCACGAACCTGCCCCGTCATGTCTTCGGCCGTGGAATACTTGCCGGTGAGGAGTCCGGCTCCCAGCCCAAAGTAGGGTGCCACGCCCAAGTCGAGCTGTGCACACAACGCCGCCAGGCTCGTCTCAAACTCCGCCCGGAAAACGAGGTTGTAGTGCGGCTGCACGGCCACCGGGAGGGCCCAGCCGTTGGCGCGGGCAACCCTCACGTATTCACTCACACGCTCGGGCGTGTAGTTCGAGAGACCAATGGCGCGCACTTTGCCCCCGCGAACCAGCGCGTCCAAGGCCGCGACCGTTTCCTCGAGGGGAACCGTGTCGTCATCCGTGTGCGTGAAATACAGGTCGATGTAATCAGACTGCAGGCGTCCCAGGGACTCGTCGGCGGCGAGACGAATATTCTCCGCGCTCAAACCCGGTCGGCTGCGCAGCTTTCCCACCTTGGTGGCCACAATCATGTCGGCGCGATTACCGCGCGCGGACATCCACGAGCCAATGATGCTCTCGGACTCGCCGCCCACGTTTCCCGCTTTCCAGGCCGAGTAGGAATCCGCGGTGTCAATGAAGTTTCCGCCACCCGCAACGTACGCATCGAGAACAGTCTCTGACTCAGCCACATCTGACGTCCAGCCAAAGACGTTTCCTCCCAAACAGAGGGGGAAGACCGATAAATCTGAAGAGCCGAGGGTACGCCGTGTCATACCCTAAACACTAGGCGCGGCGAGCTTGAATGCGCACCCATATTCGTCCCGCTAGCACGGCCAGATAAGCAAAAAGCGCCATGGCGGCGGCGATGCCGATGATGTAGCCGATAACGCCCAGCCAGCCCAGTGAACCGCTGGGGTCGAGGAACGGGTAGGGCCACCATCCCGTGGCGAGACCGCGCACAATCGAGAAGCCCACCCACGCCAGCGGGAAGATCAATGCCCACCAGAGGTCACGCAGTCTCAACGGATAGCGACCCACGGAAAAGACCCAGTCGAGCACCAAGAGAATTGGGGCCACCACGTGGAGAAGTTCGTTGGGCCACACAGGCCACTCGTAGCCAGCATCCACAGCGGCGAGCGGCAGTCCGCGCAGCATTAAGTTGTAGACCAGCGCGGTCACGATCGCGTAGGGCACTGCCATCATGCGCATGATCGTGAGAAGGCGCGAATCGCGTTCGGTGCGTAGCGAGACGATACCGGCCGCGATCAGAATCACCACGAACATCATGGCTGTCTGAATCGTGAAGAAGGCAAAGTATTCGCCCGGACGCAGAAGGTCATTAGCCAGGCGGTCGCCCA
The DNA here is from genome assembly GCA_002292955.1 of Microbacteriaceae bacterium UBA963. Lineage (GTDB taxonomy): Bacteria > Actinomycetota > Actinomycetes > Actinomycetales > Microbacteriaceae > UBA963. The sequence continues at coordinate 28,737 of DBCH01000030.1, forward strand.
CCTGGGTAGCCACAGCCGCAAAAATGCCGATCGCCAAAACGATGCGTGCCACGCCAACGACGCGACGGGTAGTGAGTGCCCAGGGTGCAAGTTTCATGGCAAGACTCTACGTTCTCGCCCCCCATTCTGGCTAGGGGTGTGCGAAACTTGGCGCATGAATACAACAAGCATTGACAGCATGTGGGGACTGCCCTCGTGGGCAATCTGGACCATCGTAATTGTGGGTCTGTGGAGCGCGATCTGGAAGGCCCTGGCCCTTTACCGCGCCGGCACACGACACAGCAAGGTGTGGTTCGTGGTGCTTTTCGTGGTGAACACGGCCGGCATTCTCGAAATCTTCTACCTGTTCTACTTCTCGAAGCTCGCGGGCGTCGCCAAAAAGAACTCCTAGCCGTCCTGC
>DBCH01000030.1:29232-34228 GCA_002292955.1 Microbacteriaceae bacterium UBA963
AGTCCCTGCGACCACCAGCGGCTTGCCCACCGGCCCATCAGCTTCTTGTCGCGAGCCAGCCACCAAATCACCGCCATCAGAAAAGGCGCCGTGAGCCCGTTGATGATGGCCGCGATGATCAAGAACTGAATGGCATCTATGCCCCCCAGATTGAGGGCAAGCCCGACCAGGATTGACAGCAGAATGATCGCGTAAAACGCCCGTGCCTGGGTTGGCTTCTTCTCGAGACTCTCCGACCAACCAAATGTTTCGGCAAGAGCGTATGACGTGGCGCCGGCAAGAACGGGAACCGTGAGGAGTCCGGTTCCCACAATGCCGATGAGAAAAAGGAGCGACGCGAACGGCCCGGCTATGGGCGCCAGCGCTTGGGCGGCCTGCTCCGCCGTCTGGATGTTCATGATGCCGTTCGCGTTCAGTGTCGCCGCGGCCGTGACAAGGATTGCGCCCGCGACCACAACGGTCGCGAGCATGCCCGCGGCAACGTCACCCCGCATGGCGCGCATGTGGCCACGATCGGCTCCCGTAACTCCCTCCGCATTGCGCGCCTCCACCTCTTCGGCAGATTGCCAAAAGAAGAGGTACGGCGAGATAGTCGTTCCCGCCATGGCGATGAGCAGGGCAATGTCGGCTTTGGCCCAGAGGAAGTGAGGAACGACGGCATTCATCCCCACCTCGGCCCACGGGACCTGCACCACAAACAGCACGGCCACGTACGCAACGAGCGACAAGCACAACCAGCGCAAAAACTTGGCGTAGCGGTGATAGGGAACCAAGATTTCGAGCGCGAGAATCACCACAGCGAAACCCACCACACCCAGCATCTGTGGAATAGGGAGAATCAAGTTGAGCGCCGCCGCCATGCTGGCAAGGTCGGCCGCGATGTTGATCGTGTTGGCAACGGCCACGAGCACCACCGAGATGTAGAGTACCGGGCGCGGCAGGCGCGTGCGGATGATGCCGGCCAGACCCTGTCCGGTCACAATGGCTAGTCGAGCGCACGCCTCTTGCACGGCAAAGGCAAAGGGCAGCAGAAAGACCACTCCCCAGACGAGTCGAAAGCCCGTTGCTGCGCCAATTTGGGAGTAGGTGGCGATTCCCGAGGGGTCATCGTCAGCCGCGCCGCTGACGATACCCGGACCGAGACGGGAGAGATACCCCTTACCTCGAAGTCGCTTTCGCGAGGGGTGATGTCTCATACCGTTAGATTAGGCGCATGGCATCATCACGCACGCGTTGGTTCGGTCTGCTGTTCGTTAGCCTCGGTATCTCGATCATCATTGTCGACTCCACCATCGTTAATGTGTCGATTCCCGCCATCATCGACGACCTTGGTATCTCGAGCACACAGGTGCAGTGGGTGCAGGAGTCGTACACGCTCGTCTTTGCCGCACTGATCTTGGTCTTCGGCGCGCTGTCCGATCGGTTCGGGCGTCGTCGACTGCTGGTCCTCGGCCTGACGATCTTTGGCGTGGCGTCGGTCATCGCCGCGTTTGCGCCCACGGGTGACCTGCTCATCTTCTCCCGCGTTCTTCAGGGGGTGGGTGGGGCCATGGTTCTCCCCACCACACTCTCCCTGGTCAACGCAAACTTTCAGGGCAAAGAGCGCGGCATTGCCTTCGCCGTGTGGGGTTCCACCATCGGCGGCATGGTGGCCGTGGGGCCGCTTTTGGGCGGCTGGCTCACCACAGACTTCTCCTGGCGCTGGGCCTTTGGCATCAACATTCCCCTCGTGATCATCATTGTGATTGGGGCGCTGCTCACGATTCCCGAATCGAAAGACGCCATTGCGCGCCGGATTGACTGGTTGAGCGCGCTGATCTCGGTCATTGCCATGGGCGCTTTGGTCACGGGCCTCATCGAAGGCCGAACCTACGGTTGGTGGTTGGTAAACGAGCCGTTGGTTATCGGCGACTGGACATGGCCACTCGAGGTATCGGCGACTCCGTTCCTCTTCGCCATCTTTGCCCTCGCCACCTTTGCGTTCATTGCCTACGGCCGAGCTCGGGAGAAAGCCGGCAAGTCCACCCTCATCAACTTCTCGCTCTTCCGTATTTCGTCGTTCACCAACGGAAACGTGGCCGCCGCCATCATTTCGCTGGGCGAATTCGGGATCATCCTGTCGCTTCCCCTGTGGCTTCAGTTCGTCATTGGGTACAACGCTCTGCAGACCGGTCTCATCCTGTTGGCACTCGCGATTGGTGCTTTCGTGGCCAGTGGCGTGGCCGGCGGCCTGAGCGGCCGCGTCACTCCGGTGGCCATGGTGCGCCTCGGTATCTTGCTCGAAATCGTCGGTGTCGCCGGACTCGGTTTTGCTATCAACGCCAACAGTTCATGGCTCACCATCGCGCCGTGGCTGTTCGCGTACGGTCTCGGAGTGGGCCTGGCCACCGCTCAGCTGACGAACGTGGTGCTGCTTGACGTGCCCGTGGAGCAGTCGGGGCAGGCCTCGGGAACGCAGAGTACGTCTCGCCAGCTGGGCTCGGCCCTCGGCATCGCCGTGCTCGGAACGATTCTGTTTGCCTCCATCCAGGGCATTCTCACCACATCGCTCACCGACGAGAAGTTACCGCCGGCTCAGGTTGAGCAGATTGTTGCCGCGGTTGTCGACTCGTCGGGAGCGGCGATTCAGGGGCTTGAGAAAGACCCCGAGACACTTCCTATCGCCGAGAAAGCCAAAGAAGCTTTCTCAACGGCAACGAGCGTGAGCGCCTACTCGGCGGCCGGCTTCTTGGCCCTGGGCTTCGTGGCCACGCTCTCCTTGGGCGGGAAGCGCCGCGACGGATCGGCGTAGTAGGCCCGCGCTTCGTCCTGTCGCTCTGCCTCTTCGCCTGAGGCGATCGGGGCACGAAGGTGCTCAGGACCGTACCCGAACGCATCCACGAGGTCTTGAGCGTGCGGTCGCAGTCGCGCAATCAGGCGGTCGATGTAGGCCGTGACAGCCAGCGCGCGGTGAGAGGAGAGACGCGCCGACATGAGGTACCACGCGGCATGCTTCTCAATCAGCCCAAACCCAAAGAGGTCGCGCAGCCACGTGAGCACGACGTGCGTGTCGGAGTCGTCAATGGCGTCGAGCGCCGCCGTGAACGCTTCCCACTGCAGCAACTCCCCGTGCGCGATGGCTGCCTCGATGAGCGCGCTCTGGTTCTCGTTGAAGGCCTCGGCGACACGGCCCTCTTTCTTGGCGTGACGAAGTGTGGCCGCAATAGCCATCACCATGTGCTCAACGCGTTCGGCCAGCAGTGCTCGCTGGACGTCAGACTGCCTAAGGTTTTCTACCGAGCGTGACGTGGCGCCCAAGTCAACAACCGTTTGGCCGAGGCGCTGGAGCCCCGAGCCTGTGAGGGTGCGATCGACCACGTTCTCGAGCGCCAGCTTTGCCAGTGCCGCCGGACCGGCGTCACGGAACGTGTCGCTCACGTCGGTGAGCAGTCGCTTGGCCACGAGCTGCAGCAATACGTTGTTGTCGCCTTCGAACGTCACATAAATGTCGAGATCAGCGCGCAATCCTACGAGTCGGTTTTCGGCCAAGAAGCCCTGCCCGCCGCAGGCCTCGCGCGCCTCCTGCAGGGTGTCCAACGCATTCCACGTTGAGAGTGGTTTGAGGGCAGCTGCCAGCGTCTCCAGGTCCTGGCGCGCGTCATCGGTGTCTTCCTCGCCGCTAAAGACCGCGTGGAACTTTTGCAACAGGAGTTCGTGTGCAAAGGACTGCGCGTAGGCAGTGGCGATGCGCGGGATGAGGCGACGCTGGTGACGCTGATAGTCGAGCAGAACGGTTTCTTCGCCCGACTCCCCGGCAAACTGTCGGCGCTGATTACCGTAGGTCACGGCAATCTGAAGACCCATCTTGGCGGCATTAATGGCGGCGCCGTCGAGTGAGACGCGACCCTGAACGAGCGTTCCCAGCATGGTGAAGAAGCGACGTCCCGGGCTGGCGATGGGTGATGAGTAGGTTCCGTCTTTTGCCACGTCGCCGTAGCGATTCAGCAGGTTCGTGCGCGGCACACGCACGTGATCAAAGTGCAGGCGCCCATTGTCGATACCATTGAGGCCACCCTTGAGCCCATCGTCCTCTCCCCCGATGCCGGGAAGGAATACGCCCTTCGGTGTGCGCACCGGCACAAAGAACGCGTGGACGCCATAGTTAACGCCCTTCGTGATGAGCTGGGCAAAGACCACGGCCGCCTGGCCATGAACGGCTGCGTTGCCGAGGTAGTCCTTCCACGCACCTCGGAAGGGCGTGTTGATAACAAACTCTTGGCTCTTCGGGTCGTACTCAGCGGTCGTGGCAATCGATGCCACGTCGGAGCCGTGGCCCGTTTCGGTCATGGCGTAGATGCCCGGAAGCTTGAGCGACATGGCGTCGGCGAGCCATCGCTTGTGGTGTTCCGCAGTGCCGAGGTGCATGATGGCCGCACCGAAGAGCCCCCACTGAACACCGCTCTTGATTTGCAGCGACGGGTCGGCGGCGACCAGCTCTTCAAACGCGGCAAGGTTGCCGCCGTGGTCGGCGAGTCCGCCGTACTCGGCCGGGAAAGCCAGTTTGACCTGTCCGTTCTTCACTAGGTACTTGAGTTGTCCCAGTGCGCGTTCCCGGTGCTCTTCCTTGCTCAGCCCCAGAACGCCCTGCATGGCCGGATCAGCGGCGAGCGCCCGAGAGGCAATGCGGATGTCGGCCCAGCGCCCGAGGAGCTGACTGCCGAGTGCCGCCACGTCAACGTGGGGCGAGCCTCCCCCGCGCACGTCCGCGGCGGGCACGGGTTTTCTCTTGATCTGGACCATGTTCATCCTTCTCACGAATGGGGTTCACCCTGATTCAACGGGCGCGAGATAAGCCTATGCTCAATATTATGCTCTCCGTAGTCCTCGGTTTCATCGGCGCCATAGTGGTGGGAGCAACCGATTTCTTTGGTGGTCTCGGCGCCAAGCACGTGGGCTCGCTTCGCGTCACGTGGCTTTCCATGCCGGTCGGTGCCATCGGCTTCGCGGGATATTTCTT
>DBCH01000019.1 GCA_002292955.1 Microbacteriaceae bacterium UBA963
GGTGCTTGCCGAGGTGCGACCCCCAGTTTTCTGGGGACGCGACCCACACGACCCGGTCATCGCCCCGCCCATGATTGAGGTCACGCGACGCTGGCTTCCCGAGCACGCGGACCTCACCGTCCGCTTGTATTCCGGAGTGGGTCACGGTATCAACCTCGAGGAGCTCGAGGATGTCGCCGAGTTCCTCGCAGAGCGTCTCCTCGAGAACGGCTAGGCCGGGCGAATCTCGATGCGCTTGATTCGCGCCGCGGCCCCGCCCACCACGACGAGGCGTGACGGCGCGATGCCCAGGTGCTCACTCATGGCCTTGATGACGCCCTGATTGGCCTTGCCGTCGATGGCCTTCTCCTTGACATACACGACGAAGTGGTCGTCTGCCTCTTCTACGAGTGGGCCCCGGGCGCTGCCCGGCTTCACGTGCACAGTGATCTTCTCGCCGCTCATTTTTCCCTCCAGGGTGTGTTGTCGATAACGTGCAGACGTCGACCGCGCACCTCGTTGGGCGCAATCCTCATCCACACGTATTCCTGTTGTGGTGCAAAGTCCAGATAGGGCATGCTGTCGAGCTCAGCCACTTTCTCGATTTCCGAAACCACGACGACCGCCCCCCGGATTACGGTCGACGAAATGTGTTGCATCATCTGCCACGACACCTCGAACGCCACGAGCTGGTTCTCGGTATTCAGCAGCAATCGGGATGAGGTTCCCGTTCGGAAATAGATGTGCTCGTCGTGCACCACATACGTCACCGGATGAATCTCCGGCGCGTTTCCGTGCAGGGCGGCAATCCGGCCCAGCTGGCTGGTGCGCACGACATCCCACGCTTCGTCGGCAGTCAGACGGTCTATCGGATTGTCGCTCATGCGAGAACGGCCCGAGCTAGGAGTCGAACCGATTCTTGCCCTCACTACTGGGGAGGAGGGCAAAGACAAGGAGAACGATGCTTCCTGCAACGGGCACGAAGATGATCCAGAACCAGCCGCCCGAACGGTCGATATCGTGCAAGCGTCGGATGGTCACCGCCAGGCTGGGCAACAAGAAGACCAGCGACACGAGAACGAGGAGCCAGTACGCGGGGCCGAATAGCGCTGCGAGGTAAGCGGCCTGGTCGCCGGCCGCCAGGGCCGCCTCAAGACCCGCTTGTGAGCTGACGTTGAAGATGATGGAGAACGGGATTTGAACGATGAAGATAAACAGTGTCCACCACCAGTATTCGGCACGCGTGGCGCGGCCCTTCCACGTGACGTAGTTCTTGAATCCGTTGGCAATTGCTTGTCCGAAAGTCATGAGTTTTCCTTACCCTTGCGGCACCCACCTTGGTGACCTTCAGTCAGCCTAGCCAAGCGCAGTCATTTTGCACCGTATCGAGCTTCCTGTTTGCTCTGTTAGGCTTGTTGGGTTGCCGTAAAACGGCCGCGGATTGAGAGCGCTACAACATAAGGTTGTGGCACCGCGCAACGAGAGAAAAAGGAACCACATGGCCCTGGAAGCAAGCGTCAAAAAGGCAATCATCGAAGAGTACGCAACTCACCCGGGTGACACCGGTTCCCCCGAGGTGCAGATTGCCCTCCTCTCCACCCGCATCAAAGACCTCACCGAGCACCTCAAAGAGCACAAGCACGATCACCACTCGCGTCGTGGACTGCTGCTCCTCGTGGGTCAGCGTCGTCGTCTGCTCGGCTACCTGTCGGATGTCGACATTGAGCGCTACCGTAAGCTCATCGAGCGCCTCGGCCTCCGCCGATAACTCAGTTTTCGCAGTGGTCGCCCTCGGGCGGCCATTGTCGTTTAAGCCGTCCGAGAGCCAATGGGCGCCTGTTTTCATACTCTCCTGCTACCCTTGAAGGTAGAGGGACGCAAAGTTCGCTGGTCCTCGGTGGTGGTTTACCGAATCGCACGGCAATAATTCGGTGGATTTCTACTGACGGCCAGCACGAAAGTCTGATCTCGTGCAACAAACAAGTGCGTGTGTCACGCCTTCGTTCTGTGTGCTTCCTCTTCGCATGCGCGGCATCCACACGGGATGTCCGCACCATAGAAGGAGAAGACCTGTGGAAGGTCCAGAAATCAAATTCGCCGAAGCCGTGCTCGATAACGGCAAGTTCGGCAAGCGCACCGTGCGCTTCGAGGCAGGACGCCTCGCGCAGCAGGCTCAGGGAGCCGTTGCTGCATACCTCGATGAGGAAACCATGTTGCTCTCAGCCACCTCGGTGAGCAAGCAGCCCAAAGATCAGTTCGACTTTTTCCCGCTGACTGTTGACGTTGAAGAGCGCAGCTACGCAGCCGGAAAGATCCCCGGTTCGTTCTTCCGTCGCGAGGGTCGCCCCTCGACCGAGGCCATTCTGGTTTGCCGTCTGATCGACCGCCCCCTGCGCCCGTCGTTCGCCGACGGAATTCGCAACGAGGTCCAGGTCGTCATCACGGTCATGTCCATCGCCCCCGGCGAGTTCTACGACGCGCTTGCCATCAACGCGGCGTCGGCGTCGACTCAGCTCTCCGGTCTTCCGTTCTCGGGTCCTGTGGCAGGTATTCGCCTCGGCCTGATTGACGGCCAGTGGGTAGCCTTCCCGAACGCCGAGCAGCTCAAGAGCGCTGTGTTCGACCTCATTGTTGCCGGCCGCGTTGCCGGTGATGACGTCGCCATCATGATGGTTGAGGCCGAAGCAACCGAGGGTAGCTGGGAGCTCATTCAGAACGGTGCCACCAAGCCCGACGAGGCCGTTGTGGCCGAGGGCCTCGAGGCATCCAAGCC
>DBCH01000013.1:0-2828 GCA_002292955.1 Microbacteriaceae bacterium UBA963
AGACTGTCTCCCGCGTAAACAATGGATGAACCGGCGGGTACGTCGATTAGACAGCCCGCGTCTGTGACACCGGTTGCCGTGTTCTCGAGAACTTTTAGCCCGTTGCCGTAACTCGACAACTCATCAACGAGATCCACACCGTAGCTGCGCAAAATGTATTCGCAGACAGCCCATGCGGCGCTGTCCTTGGGGTAAAGACTGATGCTCTGCCCGGCAATGTCTGCGACTGAGCGGATGTCGGAATCCTTGGCCGCAACGAGATAAACGGGCGAGAACATCACCGTGCCGGCTTGTCGCACGAGCGGGTTCAGTTGCGCCGGAATGTCTGAGGCCACAAATCCAGCGTCAACAACACTCGAACTGTTGGCAATGTCCTCGATGATGTTTTTTGAATCCGGCCGATTGACAATGTCAACCTTGACGCCATACGGTTCCAGATCCTCGCGCAACGTCTCTGCCATGGCATCGAAGAGTCCGCCGTCGGTTCCTGCCTCAATCGTGAGGTGAGTCCGCGGCCATGAACCGACCACAGCACCGGCTACGGTGACCACAAGAATCGCCATGACGATGACAAAACCGTAAGCGGCCAGCCAGCTGATCAGCCTTCGACTCTTCGACACGACGTCATGCCTTTCGTTGACCATGGGAATACCCCGGGTCAAACCTATCTTTACGCAGGCCATTTACGGTCATCGAGCGGCCGGCAGTAGATTGTTCCCAGCCTGGTTTCGACAAGCTCAACCGACGGCGTAAGACAGGCCCTACCGACGGCGTAAGACCGCGACACGCCCGGGTTGCAAAATGCTTGACTTCTATGGGAGACTCGGAAGGTTGCAATTTCTGCGCTTCGGTGCGGACACTGCCGTGTAGTGCATAACGTCGGGCAAAAGCTCGCATTTCGTTAGGCCGCAGGTAGCACAACACCGCCAACACCTCGTTGCCGAGCTGGGCTCACCCAGATTGGCATGCGCGCTCGCGTGCACGAGATGACGGCATTGACAAACGAACAGTGGTGCGATTCACGAAAGTGCGAAGCACAGCGTCCAATGCGGCTCGGAAGACCGTACGACGCCGAACTATCTAAGAGAGAAGAGTCAGACATGGCGGGACAAAAGATCCGCATTCGACTTAAGTCGTATGACCACGAGGTCATCGACTCCTCGGCACGCAAGATCGTCGACACCGTCACCCGCGCGGGTGCCACGGTGGTTGGTCCCGTGCCTCTTCCCACCGAGAAAAACGTGATCTGTGTGATCCGTTCGCCTCACAAGTACAAGGACAGCCGCGAGCACTTTGAGATGCGCACCCACAAGCGTTTGATCGACATCATCGATCCCACGCCGAAGGCAGTCGACTCGCTCATGCGTCTAGACCTTCCGGCCGATGTCAACATCGAGATCAAGCTCTAGGGATCATCATGTCTACGCAGAATAAGACCGTTAAGGGTCTGCTCGGCAAGAAGCTTGGCATGACCCAGGTGTGGGACGAGAACAACAAGCTCGTACCCGTTACCGTCATTGAAGTCACCCCCAACGTGGTGACCCAGTTGCGCACCGAAGAGAAGGACGGCTACGTCGCCATCCAGATCGCTGCCGGTGCCATCGACCCTCGCAAGGTGAACAAGCCCGCTTCGGGCCACTTCGCCAAGGCGGGCGTTACCCCGCGTCGTCACCTCACCGAGGTGCGCACCGCAGATGCTGCGTCGTACACCGTAGGTCAGGAACTCACCGTTGAGGCCACCTTCGAGGCCGGCCAAAAGGTCGACGTCATGGGAACCAGCAAGGGTAAGGGTTTCGCCGGTGTGATGAAGCGCCACAACTTCAAGGGTGTTTCCGCATCGCACGGTTCACACCGCAACCACCGCAAGCCCGGTTCGATCGGTGCTTCCTCCACGCCCAGCCGCGTGTTCAAGGGAATGCGCATGGCCGGCCGCATGGGTGGTGACCGCGTGACGGTGCTCAACCTCAAGGTGCACGCCGTCGACGCCGAGAAGAACCTGATCCTGATCAAGGGTGCCGTTCCCGGCGCCGCGGGTCGTCTCGTGTTCGTTCGCAACGCTGTGAAGGGGGCATAGTCCATGGCTAACGCAACCATCGACGTGTTCGATCTCGCCGGCAAGAAGTCGGGCTCAGCTGAGCTTCCCGGCGACCTGTTCGACGTAGAAGCCAACGTGTCGCTCCTGCACCAGGTAGTCGTGGCCCAGCTGGCCGCTGCTCGCCAGGGCACGCACAAGACCAAGACCCGAGGCGAAGTTTCGGGTGCCGGCCGCAAGCCGTTCAAGCAGAAGGGAACCGGTCGCGCTCGTCAGGGCTCGATTCGTGCTCCTCAGATGACCGGTGGTGGAATCGTCCACGGGCCCACGCCACGCAGCTACGCGCAGCGCACGCCCAAGAAGATGATTGCCGCTGCTCTGCTCGGTGCTCTTTCGGACCGCGCTCGTGGTCGCCGCATTCACGCGGTGACGGCGTTCGCTGCCGACGCTCCGTCGACGTCTGCTGCCGTCACGTTGATTCGCTCGATTGTTCCGGGCCGCAACGTTCTGGCCGTGTGCGCACGTGGCGAAGAGACCGCGATCAAGAGTGTCCGCAACATTCCGCACGTGCACGCGCTATTCGCCGACCAGCTCAACGCCTACGACGTTCTGGTGAGCGACGACATCATCTTCTCCACGAGTGCGCTCGCTGCGTTCGTGGACAGCAAGAAGAAGCAGGAGGTCTCGGCATGACCGCGGCAGACAAGAACCCTCGCGACATCATCATCGCGCCGGTCGTCTCGGAGAAGAGCTACTCGTTGATCGACTCGGGCAAGTACACGTTCATCGTGGACCC
>DBCH01000013.1:2941-4958 GCA_002292955.1 Microbacteriaceae bacterium UBA963
GCGCCGCACCAAGTTTGGTGAGGGCAAGCGCAAGAACACCAAGCGCGCCATCGTCACGCTCAAGTCGGGCTCGATCGACTTCTTCACGGCAGTCGGCTAAGGGACCGGTAAGGACACATCATGGCTATTCGTAAATACAAGCCCACGACTCCGGGTCGTCGCGGTTCTTCGGTTGCAGACTTCGCCGAGATCACGCGCTCGACCCCCGAGAAGTCGCTGCTGCGCCCCCTGTCGAAGACCGGTGGTCGCAACAACCAGGGCCGCATCACCACGCGTCACATCGGTGGCGGCCACAAGCGCCAGTACCGTCTGATCGACTTCCGTCGTAACGACAAGGACGGCGTGCTGGCCAAGGTTGCTCACATCGAGTACGACCCCAACCGCACGGCTCGCATTGCACTGTTGCACTTCGTTGATGGCACCAAGCGCTACATCTTGGCTCCCAACAAGCTCAACCAGGGCGATGTCATCGAGTCCGGCGCCGGCGCCGACATCAAGCCCGGCAACAACCTGCCGTTGCGCAACATCCCCACGGGTACCGTTGTGCACGCCATTGAGCTCAAGCCGGGTGGAGGCGCCAAGCTCGCCCGCTCGGCCGGTGCCTCGGTTCGCCTTGTGGCCAAGGATGGCCCCTACGCTCAGCTGCGTCTGCCCTCGGGCGAGATCCGCAACGTGGATGCGCGCTGCCGCGCAACCATCGGCGAGGTCGGCAACGCCGAGCAGTCCAACATCAACTGGGGTAAGGCTGGCCGCATGCGCTGGAAGGGCGTTCGCCCGACAGTGCGTGGTGTGGCCATGAACCCGGTCGACCACCCGCACGGTGGTGGTGAGGGTAAGACCTCTGGTGGTCGCCACCCCGTAAGCCCCTGGGGACAGTCCGAGGGTCGCACGCGTCGCAAGAAGAAAGAAAGCGACAAGCTCATCGTTCGCCGCCGTACCGTCGGCAAGAAGCGCAAGTAGGAGTTTAGAAGATGCCACGCAGTCTCAAGAAGGGCCCCTTCGTCGATGACCACCTGCTCAAAAAGGTTGTTGCACAGAACGAGGCCAAGACCAAGAACGTGATCAAGACCTGGTCGCGCCGCTCGATGATTGTTCCCGCCATGCTCGGGCACACCATTGCCGTGCACGACGGTCGCAAGCACATCCCCGTTTTCGTTACCGAAACCATGGTGGGTCACAAGCTGGGCGAGTTCGCGCCCACACGCACCTTCCGTGGTCACGTAAAAGACGACAAGAAGGGTCGTCGCCGCTAACCCGCGGTGACGTGAAGGAGAAATCATCATGGTTGAATCTGTCGCCCGCGTGCGTCACATTCGCGTGACCGCGCAGAAGGCACGTCGTGTCGTGGATCTCATCCGCGGCAAGCAGGCCACCGAAGCGCTCGCCATCCTCAAGTTCGCCCCTCAGGGTGCGAGCGAGCCGGTGTACAAGCTCGTGGCATCCGCCATGGCCAACGCCCGCGTGAAGGCTGACGCGACAAACCAGTACCTCGACGAACAGGACCTGTTCGTTGCCCGCGCGTTCGTTGACGAAGGCACCACCCTCAAGCGGTTCCAGCCGCGAGCTCAGGGTCGCGCGTTCAAAATCCTCAAGCGCACCAGCCACATCACGGTCGTGCTCGCCACGCCCGAGGATAAGGCGGCTCCCGCCGTCAGCGCGCCAAAGAAGGAGGCCAAGTAATGGGCCAGAAAGTAAACCCGTATGGCTTCCGCCTCGGAATTACCACCGACCACGTGTCGCGTTGGTTCTCCGACAGCACGAAGAAGGGTCAGCGTTACGCCGACTTCGTTGCCGAAGACGTGATGATTCGCAAGATGCTCTCCGAGACGCTCGACCGCGCAGGCGTGTCGCGCATCGAGATTGAGCGCACCCGTGACCGCGTTCGCGTTGACATTCACACCGCCCGCCCGGGCATCGTGATTGGTCGCCGTGGCGCCGAGGCCGAGCGTATTCGCGCCGACCTCGAGAAGCTCTCGGGCAAGCAGATCCAGCTCAACATCCTCGAGGTCAAGAACCC
>DBCH01000013.1:5106-6717 GCA_002292955.1 Microbacteriaceae bacterium UBA963
TCGGGTCGTCTGGGTGGCGCCGAGATGAGCCGTTCGGAGTTCTACCGCGAGGGTCGTGTGCCACTGCACACGCTGCGCGCGAACATCGACTACGGCTTCTACGAGGCCAAGACCACCTTCGGCCGCATCGGCGTGAAGGTCTGGATCTACAAGGGTGAAATCACCAACAAAGAACTCGCGCGCGAACAGGCCAACCAGAAGTCGGTCCGTCCCGAGCGCGGTCCCGCCGGACGCCGTGGCCCTCGTGCCGAAGGCGCCCCGGCCGCAGCAGCAGGAGCAGAGGCCTAAATCATGTTGATTCCCCGTCGCGTCAAGCACCGCAAGCAGCACCACCCCGGTCGGAGTGGTCACGCTACCGGTGGCACCAAGGTCACGTTTGGTGAGTTCGGCATTCAGGCCCTCACCTCCGCTTACGTCACCAACCGCCAGATTGAATCTGCGCGTATTGCCATGACTCGTCACATCAAGCGTGGTGGAAAGGTGTGGATTAACATCTACCCCGACCGTCCGCTGACGAAGAAGCCTGCTGAAACCCGCATGGGTTCGGGTAAGGGTTCGCCCGAGTGGTGGATCGCAAACGTCAAGCCGGGTCGCGTGCTCTTCGAGCTCGCCGGTGTAAACGAGACCATTGCTCGTGAAGCACTCACCCGCGCTATCCACAAGCTGCCTCTCAAGGCACGCATCATCAAGCGTGAGGAAGGTGACGCATAATGGCCATCGGATCCAAGGAGCTGGGCACCTCAAATCTCGACACGTTCGATAACGAGCGTCTCGTTGACGAGCTGCGCAAGGCAAAGGAAGAGCTGTTCAACCTGCGCTTCCAGTCGGCCACCGGCCAGCTGGAGAGCCACGGACGCCTCCGTGCCGTCAAGCGCGACATCGCGCGCATCTACACAGTGATTCGCGAACGTGAGCTCGGCATTCGTGCCACTCCCGTTGCCGCTGCACCCGCAGCAAAGGCGGCCGCCAAGGCTCCCGCCAAGAAGACAGCCGCCCCGGCAGATGCTGAGTCGGCCGAGACCTCGGAGGAGACCAAATAATGGCTACCGCTAAGGACCAGGCTGCGGCCGAGACCACCACGCGCGGATACCGCAAGGTGCGCCGCGGTTACGTGACCAGCGACAAGATGGACAAGACCATCGTCGTTGAGGTCGAGGACCGCGTGAAGCACCCTCTGTACGGCAAGGTTATGCGTCGCACGTCCAAGGTGAAGGCTCACGACGAGCTCAACACCGCGGGCATCGGCGACCTCGTCGTGATCAGCGAGACCCGTCCGCTCAGTGCGACCAAGCGCTGGCGCCTGGTCGAAATCGTCGAGAAGGCCAAGTAAGCCTGCTGGCTTACCTGTTAGAGGAGTAAAGAAGTGATTCAGCAAGAATCTCGCATCAAGGTTGCCGATAACACCGGCGCCAAAGAGCTGCTGACCATCCGTGTTCTCGGAGGTTCGGGTCGTCGTTACGCCGGCCTCGGTGACGTTATCGTGGCCACGGTCAAGGACGCCATCCCCGGTGGAAACGTGAAGAAGGGTGACGTCGTCAAGGCGGTCGTGGTTCGCACGGTCAAGTCAACGCGTCGTTCCGATGGTTCGTACATCAAGTTCGACGAGAACGC
>DBCH01000100.1 GCA_002292955.1 Microbacteriaceae bacterium UBA963
ACGAGCCCCTTGGCCGCCAACTTCTCGCGCATGTCGTAGATGTCGAGTCCCAGTTCGCCCGCAGCCAAGCGCGTGCGCTTTCCGGCCTCATTCGCTTCGCGCTCGCGCGCTTTCTCAAGCACCATGGCAGCATCCTCGCGACGCACCAGGCACACGCCGTCGATGTCGGCCACGAGCACGTCACCCGGACGCACGTACTGATCGGCAACCACAACGGGGGTCTGCACGTTGGCGATGGTCTCTTTGACCGTGCCCTGCGAGCTGATTGCTTTGGACCACACCGGGAAACCCATCTCGGTGAGCGTAGCCACGTCGCGCACTCCGGCGTCAATGACCAGCCCGCGCACACCGTGAGCCATCAGGCTTTCGGCCAGCAGATCACCGAGGTAGCCGTCGTCACAGGGGCTCGTGGGTGTGACGATGAGAAGGTCGCCGGGTTGTGCCTGCTCCACGGCCACGTGAATCATCCAGTTGTCGCCGGGGGCCACCTCACACGTGAGGGCGTTACCGGCAATCATGGCCGGAAAAATGGGGCGGAGACGCCGGTTCAGTAGGCCGATGCGACCCTGCGCTTCGTGAACCGTTGCCGATCCGAGTGCTGCCAGGCCGTCAACAATCTCGAGGGGGGTACGGGGAGTTCCGCGAACGACGCGAGCCATGATTTTCCTTTGATCGAGGGCAAGTCAGACCTCACCAAGATATCCGCACGTGCAGTGCAGCAACCTATGCACTCTTCCGGTTGACGGAATGTCAAAATCCGCGGATCACCCGCGCGAGCGGGCAAAACTCGGCTAGTTGTCGTCGAGTTCCTTGGCAATCATGGTCGCCGCCTGCTGAAGCGTGGCCACGAGCCGGTTCACGTCGAGGCGCGCGAGGTGAGCCACCACACCCACAGCCGCAATGGCGCGGCCCTTGCGCACAATGGGAACAGCAACCGAACCGGTACCCGGGGTCATCTCTTGGCGCGTTACCGAGTAGCCGTTTTCGCGCACCTCGGTAAGTTCCTTCTCGAGTTTGACGGGATCCGAAATCGAGTAGGGCGTGGGGCGCTCGAGGCGTCGGCTGAGGTACTTCTCGATGTTTTCCTTGGGCTGGTAGGCGAGCAGTACCTTGCCTACGCCGGTCGTGTGCAGCGGCAAGTGACCGCCCGAGCGCGACACGATGGGAACGCTGCGCTCCCCCACGAGCCGGTCGACATAGAGGGCTTGGCCACGGTCGAGTACGGCGAGGGTAATGTTCTCGCCGGTCTCCTCATAGAGGCGGGCAAGGGTGGGCAGTGCGCGCTCACGCAGTTGCTCGCTCACGGGTGCTAACTGCGCGATCGACCAGAGGCGGGTACCGATGCGGTAACGCTTGTCTTGTCCGCGAACGAGGAATCCGCCGGTCACCAGTTCGGCCACGACCCGGTGGGTGCTGGACATGGGCAACTTTGACGCAGCCGAGAGCTCAGAGAGAGTGAGCGCGTGAGCGCGAGACGTGAAGCAGGCGAGTACCGCGATGCCACGGCCAATGGATGAGACGGGAGCTCCGGACGTTGTTCGTGCTGGGCTCATGCGTTTTTCACAACCCTTCAGGAGGCAAATAAACGGCGCTTGAGCCCCGTCTCCGAGCCTTCCGCCTAGCGGTAACCGCTATTGACAGCATCACACGGATGCGTGCCAATGTCCAACCGGCCTGAAGGGTTTAGGCGTGCACGCTGCGCCGCATCTCCCCCGCCCCACATGTGACACGGCTGCTATCCGGGTGTCGCGCTCCGCGCCGACTTTGCGCGCCCCATGATCAGTGCCACCAGAACGAGCACCGTGGCCACGCTGCCCACCTCGGCCAGAGCTACGAGAGCGTTGGTGTTGACGATACCCACGAGCGTCGCGGCTGCGGCCGCGGCGAGAAACTGGACGCTGCCCAACAGCGCCAATGCCGTGCCGCTCGCAAAGCGAACGTGCTCCATCGCCATTGCCGTAGCCGGACCAAAGATGAACCCCATCGACGAAGCCAAAACGAAAAGGATCGGAAAGACCGTCCAGGGTGACACCGTGCCGGAGAGGATAACAATCCAGAGCGCCAAAAAGGCTGTCAGTTGGGCAATCAGTCCGATGCGGATGAGGCGGCGGGGACGCACAATGGTGGCTAAGCGCGTGGTGATCAATCCCGCCGTCACGATGCCAATGCCGTTGATTCCAAAGCTGGCTGCGTGTGCTGCCGGCGGCAGGTCGAGGTTCTGCGCCACGATAAATGACGACGACGAAATGTAGGCGAACAGCATCGCAAAGCCGAACCAAATCAGGATGGCGAAAGCCAGGTATTGGCGATTGCGAAGGATCTTTGCGGCCGTGCGAAACATCTGCCCGATGCCACCTGTTTGACGCTTGTCGACAGGCAGAGACTCGGGCACCACAAGCGCCACGAAAACCGACGCGGTCAGGGCATAGATGGCAAGGCCAAAAAAGATGGCGCGCCAGCCGCCAAGCGCCAGGAGCGCCGCACCGCCCATGGGCCCAAGAACCGGGCCAATGCTCACCACCATGCCCAGGATGGTGAACGGGCGCACGGCTGCCTCACCGCGCGTGAGGTCTGCCACCACGGCCCGTCCACCCACAAGCCCGGCCGACGCACTGAATCCCATAAACAAGCAAAGAATGATGAGCACACCGGCGTCGGCGGCAAACCCGGCCACGGTGCTCGCCACGGCCATCAGCAGTCCGCCGCTCACAATGACGGTCTTGCGCCCAATGCGGTCGGTGAGAGCTCCCAGAAAGAACTGTCCCAGCGACATGCCGACAGTGAACATCGAGAGTGTCAACCCGATGCGACTCGGGGAGACCCCCAGGTCCTCGGCCATCGTGGGGAATGCGGGCAAATACGCATCGGTACCAAAGGGCCCCAGGGCGCCCACGAATCCGAGCGCCACGAGCATCACACCCGTGAGGGCGAGAGTCGGTTTGCGAGGCACCTGCCAATGGTGGCACACGCACCTGCTCCGACTCACCTGCACCGACTCACCTGCTCCGGCTCACTAGCGGATTGCGGTCTGGAACAACTGCGCAGACCAAGACGTGAGTAGCCTCAAGAGATGTCAACACCACGTCCACGCCTCTCGTCATCGGGTGGGCTCACGGGATCTACCCTGTTTTGGCTGGGACTCATTGGGATCCTGGGTCCCATGGCTGTCGACATCTATCTGCCGGCCCTGCCCGCAATGGCCAAGGACTTTGGCACCACGGCCGCTGCCGTTCAGCTGGGGCTGGCCACAACCACCGTGGGCATGGCGCTCGGAAACCTGATTGCGGGTACCCTCTCTGATCGATTCGGGCGCCGCGCCCCACTGCTGATCACCGGACTTCTCATGGTCGTTGGCGCCGGCTTGGCGTCGGCCTCTTTTCACATTATCTGGTTTCTGGCCTGCTGCCTCATGATGGGGCTCTCGGCTTCCGCCGTGCAGGTTTCCGGGCGCGGAGTGATTGCCGACCTCACGCGTGGCAACGAATCCACCCGCGCCTTTTCGCTCTTTAGCAGCCTGGTGATGGTGGGGCCTGTCATTGGCCCGGTGGGTGGCGTGCTGATTCTCACGTTCGCCGGATGGCGGGGCATCTTCGTGGCGTTGGCCGTTTTCGCGCTCATCGCCACAATCGGCGTGTGGGCATTCGTGCCCGAATCGCTCGCCAAGGACAAGCGGCACTCCAGCGGCCTCGTCGCCACCCTGCGCGCCATGGGTGCAACATGGCGCAATCGAGTGTTCCGCTGGTACTCCGTCGTGAACTTTTGCTCGTACGCGCTCACGTTTACTTACCTGGGCACGTGCTCGCTCACGATCCAAGTGGAGCTGGGCCAACCCCCCTGGGTGGCGGCCACGGCCTTTGCCGTGAACGGTGCGGCAATCGCCCTGGCGGGCGTTCTTTCGGCATCGCTCTCAAAGCGCCTGAGCAGTGTGGCGATTTTGTTCGTGAGCTTGGCCGCTCAGATTGTGGGCATTGTCTTTCTGGGCATCATTATTGCCACCAATTCACTCAGTGTCGTGAGCATCTTCATCATCTACTTCGTGATCTGCTTTGGTGTGGGCATTAGCTTTGGCCCGGCCGCCGCGCTCGCACTTACGCACATGCGAAAGCGTTCCGGGACGGCATTAGGACTCATGGGGCTGCTGCAGTTTCTCGTGGGTTCCGTCACGTCGGTGTTTGTGGGAACCATCAATCCCAGCCCCGCGCTGTCCATGCTCATGATTGGCTCAGCCGTGGTGACCGTGGCGGTCATCGCCGCGTTTGGCGGACGCAGAGCCCTCGCTCGCGATCCCGACCCCGAACTCGCGTCCGCGACCGCGGGTTAGCCGCGAACAGCGAGCGCGTGGCGTCAGTTCTCGTCGTTCGGGTTCGTGTCGTTCGTTGGGGTAGGAGTGGGGGTGGCGCGAACCCACAGCTTCGCGTACTTTTCTTGGGCATCAATCCCGCCCGTGTACTTCCCCGTTTCGGGCATGTTGTGATCGATGTCGACAACCTGCATGGCGTCGCCGATGAACACCGGGGGTGCGCCGGCATAGAGGCGAACGATGGCGTCTACAGCGCCCCAGCCCATCCAGTCGAATGATTGGCCGACAGTGGCGGTGAGGCCAGCGCCGCCTGAGCGAATGATGTCGAGAGCTGCCGCAGTGCCACCGTGACCAATAACCAGCAACTCGGAAGTCTCGGGGTCTCTCGCGAGGGCGGCAGCGAGTCCGCCGGTAGTGAGCCAGTCGTCTTCGGGAACAATGATGGCGTTCGAGCCCGAAGAAATGGCCGCGTCCACGACTTTCTTGGTGAAGGACTTGTCGGAGATTTCTGCCGTGGTTAGTGCAAGTTTTTGGATGGCTTCGCCCGCGCCGAGCTTGGTGAGCCGTGCCGTGAAGCCATCGGAAATCTTCGTCGTGGTCGCATCGTCCGCCACGTTAAGGACGAGCGCCTTTACTTCTCCGGTGGTCTTGCCAAAGACGTAATCCGCCTGCAACGTGCCGACCATTGTTTGTCGCTTTCCGACCGCGTGTTCGGCCGTCCACCGGGTCGTGGAAGCGAAACGTTTGGGGCTGCAATTGTCTTCGCCGCCTAAACCGACAACGGGCACTTCGGCGAGAGCAGCTTCGTCATAGGGGACCTCGAGACCTTTGCAGTTTGCATCGATGGTGACGATTACCGTGGCGGCTTGGGCGATTGCGATTCGAATTGCCTGACCCACGCCGGACGGGCCGCCGCCGTCGATCACCATGGGCCACCACCCTGCGAGGATCACGGCGTCATTCACTGCTGCGGCCGAAGCCGCGCACGAGGGGATGGAGAGCGGACAAGAGATAATGGCGACATTCTGAACTTCGGTGGGGAAGTCCACGGCAATCAGTGACTGCTCGGAAGACACTCCGGCGTAGGCCGACGCCAAGGCCGCTTCGGGGCTTTCCCCCGACGGACCAGCACTGGGTTCTGACGACCCTCCGGTAGCACACGCGGTGAGGAGCAGTGCGGAAACGGAAAGGATCGCGCCCAGCGCGAGGAGGCGAACGTGCTTCGGCATGAGCACAACTCTACCGGGGCAGTGATGGGCGACCTGAGCGTGTGGTGTGAGGTGGCGGTGACGCAGTTCAGGGAGCTTTGCGCCCTTAGCCGAGATAAAGTGGGCGCCGAGAATCCGCCTGCGCAAGTCCTCGTGGGAGAATTTGACCATGCTCTCAATCGTCGCCGCTCATCCTGGTGGGCCTGATGTGCTTGATGTTCGCGACATCGATGTCCCTGTGCCCGGGCCGAACCAGGTCGTGATCCGCGTCGTCGCCGCTGGAGTTAATCGCGCCGACATTCGCCAACGCGAAGGTGGGCACCCGCCGGCCCCGGGTGTGAGCGACACCCTCGGCCTCGAAGTTTCGGGGGAAATTGTTGCTCTCGGTGACAACGTCGCAACGTGGAAAGTTGGCGACAGCGTCTGCGCCCTCTTGGGCGGTGGTGGCTATGCGGAATACGCCCTCGCAGAAGACGTACACGTTCTCCCCATCCCGCGGGGAATGAGTGTCACTGATGCCGGCGGCATTGTCGAGGTGGCGGCTACCGTGTGGGCCAATATCTTTCGGGGAGAGCTGCCCCCGGCTGGCTCGTGGATTCTTTTTCACGGGGGAACGAGCGGCATCGGCACCTTCGGCACACAACTGGCGGTGGCGCTGGGCTTCAAGGTCGCAACGACCTGCGGCTCCCGCGACAAAGTAAACGCCAGCCTCGGCCTGGGGGCAACACTCTCGTTCGACTACACACAGCAAGACTTCGCCCGAGAACTCAACGCCCAGGGTATAGCGGTGTCTCGAGTACTTGACCACGTTGGCGGGCCATACATCGCACAGGACGTTTCTGTCCTCGCCCTCGACGGCCACATTGCGAGCATCGGCAATCTGAGCGGTGAAGATGCGGTTATCGATCTGGCCTCGCTCATGCGCGTTCGCGGCTCACTCTCGTCGGCAAGCCTGCGAGCTCGAACGCGCGAAGATAAGGCCGATATCCTCACAGACCTGCGTCAGGTTGTATGGCCCCTCTATGAAAGTGGCCTCATCAAGCCCGTCACCTTCGCAACAATCGGGTTGCGGGATGTTCGTGAAGCCCATGTATTGATGGAGAGCTCCGCACACATCGGCAAGATTCTGCTTCTCCCCTAAACCCTCTTGCTCATTGATCAACGTCACGATTCCCCAAAGATAAATTGGACCGTGGGAGCTGAGAATTCTGACATTTCACGTCGAGAGATTCTGGTCGGTCGCTAGGCTGGTTATCGACTTAAGTGACTATGGTCACGTGTCCGACGGTAAGGATTTTTAGCATGCCTCGAATTTCAGCGCTCATCGGCCTTGGCCTGGCGGCCGCTCTCGCGCTCACCGGCTGCGCTGCAGCAGATGTCACCACACCCGCGGTTGATCGTGAGGCGTCGACTCTAGGAACAAACATCTGCATCACCAACAAGACCGACATGAACGTTCGCATCAAGTGGCGGGGTTATCCCAACGCGCGGCCCATTGCCACCGGTTATCAAAGCTGCAACTCTGGCTATGAGACGTGGGTCACGATGGATGTCAAGGCGGTGCTCGAATACGAACCCACCTCGCAACCAGGCGTACCGCTGACTCTGTTCGTTGAGGGCACCAATCCTTCGATTGCTGAAGCACGAGCAGAGGTGTATTTCGCGCGCGGATGGCAGTCGTTCGGCGCGATGCACGTTGGCGACGTGGGTGACGCGAGGTCTTTCCAAGAAGGTTGGTTACGAGTCACCATTACTCGCCTCCCTGATTCAGACAGAAACAAAGAGTGGGACATCACACTCACCCCACCGAGCGGCGAGGACTACAGCTCAGACATCACAAACTACGTCCACGGCGGCGGCAAGTTATAGCCGCGAAAAGGGTCACATCTCGCCCTGACGGTGCACCGACTGCAGTCGCGTGTAGGCGGACACGCCCTCGGGGCCGTATTCCATCCCGATGCCGGAATCCTTCCAGCCACCAAAGGGCGCGGCCAGGTTGGAGCCGTAGAAGTTGATGCCCATGCTGCCCGTCTCCACGCGCGAGGCCACCTCGGCGCCGTGGTCGGGGTCTGAGGTAAAGATGGTGCCACCAAGACCGTAGGGCGAGTCGTTGGCGATGCTCACGGCGTCGTCTTCGTTCTCGAACGGAATCACCACGAGCACGGGGCCAAAGATTTCCTCCTGAGCCACGCGCATCTTGTTGTTCACACCGGCAAAGACGGTGGGCTTGGCAAAGTAGCCGCGGTCGAGGCCATCGGGTCGACCCAAGCCGCCGGTGGCCACCTTGGCGCCCTCATCCTGACCAATCTTGATGTAGTCGGTGACGGTCTTGTACTGCTTTGCCGAGGCGGACGGGCCGTAGATTGTCTTCTCGTCGAACGGATCGCCCTGGGGTGTGGCCGCAACCGTGCTGGCCACCATCTCCACGATCTCGTCGTAGCGTGAGCGTGGCGCCAAAATTCGGGTGGAGTTGTAACAGGTCTGCCCGGTGTTGCGCAGGCACGTGCGATTGATCATGGAGCTCACCGCAGACAGGTCGGCGTCTTCCAGGATGATGCTGGCCGACTTGCCGCCGAGCTCGAGCGTCACCGGGCGCAGCAGGCGACCACACTGTTCGGCGAGCATGCGGCCCACCTCGGTGGATCCAGTGAAGGCCACCTTGGACACAAGCGGGTGCTCCACCAGGTTGCCCACCTCGTGGCGCGTGCACGTGACGAGGTTGATCACGCCGTCGGGGATGCCGGCAGCCTGAGCGGCCTCCATCAGCACGCGCAGATCGAGCGGCGTCTCCGACGCGGGCTTGATCACCACGGTGCAGCCGGCAATCAGCGCCGGGGCGAGCTTGATCATGACCAGGGCAACGGGATAGTTCCACGGCGCAATGAGCGCACAGACGCCGCGAGGGTGGCGCCGCACCTCGGTGTAGTGGCCGGCACGATCCGGGTAGGCGCGCTTGTCGACCAGCTCCACGTAATCGGCTAGCGAGGCGTAGTAGCGCAGTAGGCCGGCACCGTGCCCACCCGCTTGTCGCGTCTCAAAAACCGGAGAACCGTTCTCGCTCGTGATGATGTTGGCCAGCTTCTCGCTGCGGGCCTCAAACTCATCGGCCAGTTTGCGCATGTACTCGGCGCGAGCGTGGGCGCCAATGTCGCGCCAGCCCTTGCCGTGAAAGGCGCGGTGCGCACTCTGCACGGCCTTGTCGATGTCGTTGGCATCGGCGGCGGGCACACGCGCCCACACTTCTTCGGTGGCGGGGTCGGTTACGTCGATGAACGTGCCCGAACCGGACTTCACCCAGTCGCCGCCAATAAAGAGGTCGTCGGTGTACATCTCAAGCGTGGTCATGCGCGCTGCTTTCTAGAGGATGTCGAGGCGCAGAATGCGCATGGAGGCGTTGAGTTCGGCTTCGGCCATGGCACGACCCGTGGGCGTGATCATCTCGCCCATCACGCGACCCGTGAGGTCACCGAGCACCCACTGGGGCGACTTGGCAAACCACTCGGCCGAGAAGCCGAGTCCGGTGGGGTGAAAGCGCCACAGGCGATCAGAGTCGCGCATGATGGCGTCTTCGAGGCTGTGGTGCTCCTTGCGCGTGTCGTGTCCATCAATGATGTCGGTCACGCGCGTGATGAAGGCGTCGTCGTAGCCGCAACCCGGCAAAATCTCGCGGGCGATGTCACAGCCGTGCTTTTCGTGCTCTACGCGGATATCGCTGGTCAAGAAGTTGTCGCTGCGGAATCCCTCGGTGAGGATCTTCTCTTCGTCGACGCGCGACCAGCCCACATCGTGCAGCAGGGCGGCAACCCGCGTGACGTGTTCGTCGGCGTCGGGCTCCTGGTCGAGGATGAACTCGGCGTACATCACCGTCATGGGCAGGTGCACGTCGTTCATGCGCGTGCGCAGAAAAGGCTCGGCCGCCTTCCACACGTGGTCGAGGTTGGTGTACGTGCCCGTGGGGGTTGCGCCACTACCCAGTGTGGGGGTGTCGGCAAACGTGTGTGCGTATGTGGGCAGTGCCATTATTCGACCACCAGTGTCTTGAGGGGAGTTTCGAGGTTCGCTGCTTGGTCGGCGGGAATCGTGGAGCCCGAACCCAGCGCCTTGCGCACGGCCATGTAGTCGCCCACGGCGTTCACCGAGTCGATGGCGATGAGTCGGCCGTCGCGGTAGTAGAGCACCGAGAACGACTCGTCGTCGGGGGTGCCGCGCACGACCGTTTGGTCGTAGCCCGTGGAGAGCCCGGCAATCTGCAGCTTGAGGTCGCCCTGATCCGACCAGAACCACGGCACGGCACGATAGGGCTCGCGCACTCCGGCCAGGGTCTTGGCTGCCGTCTTGGCTTGGTCAACCGCGTTCTGCACCGACTCGAGGCGCACCTGTGCGTCTCCGCCGAGGGGGTGAGGCAGCAGCACGGCATCGCCGGCGGCCACCACGCGCGGGTCGCTGGTCTCGGCAAACTCGTTCACCACAATGGCACCGTTCACCGTTTCGAGACCCAGATGATCGGCCAGCTCGCCGCGGGCAATCACGCCGATGCCCACCATCACGATGTCGGCGGGAATGATGTCGCCGCCCTCGAGCTCAACGCCGGTAACCTTTCCGCCGTCGCCAACGAGTCGGGTGATTGTGGCGCCCAGGCGAACGCTCGTTCCGCGGCGCTCGTGCGCGGCCCGATAGAACTCGCTCGTCTCAGGACTCACGGCGCGGGCAATGAGGCGATCCATTGCCTCGAGCACGGTGACCTGCTTGCCGTCCATGCGTGCGCCGGCAGCTACCTCGAGGCCGATGAATCCGCCGCCAATCACCACAACGCTGGCCGCCGCATCCCAGCGCTTCTTGAGCTCGAGGGCGTCGGCGATGCCGCGCAGGTAGAGCACGCCGTCGAGTTCGGCGCCCTCGATGGGAAGTCGCCGCGGTGTCGACCCGGTGGCCAGCGCCATCTTGTCGAAGTGAATCTCGCGACCGGTATCGGTCGTGGCAAGACCACGGTCGCCCGAGAGGTCAACCGAGACAACCTTCTCGTCGGGCACGACCACAATCTTGTTGTCCACGTAGAAGGCGGGCGCGCGCAGTTCAAGCGATTCGATGTCGGCGGCGCCGTGCAGAAAAGCCTTCGACAGCGGTGGGCGCTGGTAGGGGCCGTGCGGCTCCTCGCCCACGAGCTCGATGCGTCCGTCAAAGCCGCTGTCGCGCAGCGAGACGGCAATCTGCATGCCGGCCTGACCGGCCCCCACAATCAGGACGTCGGTCATGGTCTAGACCTGTTCGGGTGCGATGCGAACAACCAGGCCGTCGAGGTCGGCGCTCATCTTGACCTGGCACGAGAGTCGGCTCGTGGGCTCGCGGTCCGTGGCCGCGCCATCAAGCATGTCGTCTTCAAGGTCTCCGGGCTCGCCCACCTTGGCGGCGAACGCCTCGTCAACGAACACGTGGCACGTGGCACACGCACAGGCGCCGCCGCACTCGGCAACAATGCCGCGCACGCCGTTCTTCACGGC
>DBCH01000037.1 GCA_002292955.1 Microbacteriaceae bacterium UBA963
AAACGGCATTCGCCGGTTGAGTAGCTCACGAAGTGGGCGTATCGAAACCCTTGATTGGTTTCGATACGGCGCTCACGCGCCTACTCAACCCGCGACCAGTTTCGATACGGCGCTCACGCGCCTACTCAACCGGCGAATAGCTGAGGCGATTTAGGCCTCGGGGTCTTTTACGCCCTCGTCGACGATACCCTTGGCAGCCAGGGCTGCAGCGCGCTCGTCAACACGACGACGAAAGTGAGCTTCGGCCTTCTCGGCCTGCTCGGGGGTGACCGGGTAGTTCTCGACCCGCGTCTTGCCGTTGTGCTTGGCAATGTACGCGTCGAGCTCGGGGCCCGACTCCCAGGACGTAATGAGGCAGTAGCGGGGCTCGGCGCCCGGGTGCCACACGGCATGCCAGAAGCGCTGCGTGTCCACAATGATCTGCGCACCTGCGGGAAGCGGGATGCGAATCTCGGTGGAAGGATCAAACCGGTCCTCGCGCAGGATCATCATCGAGTCTGGGTTGTCCGTGAGGTTGAAGAAACCGCGCACAATCCAGCCGGTGCCATCCGGGTTCAACCGGTTGTTGTCGTCCTGGTGCATGTTGTACAGCGCGTCGCCGTACTCGTTGGGCTGAAGTTCAATAACGCGGCATCGGCCGATGTTGGCACCGGGCTCCTCCGCACGCTTCTTGAGCATGGGAGCCACGTCAATGTTGGCCTGAACCCAGACGCCGTCTTTGTCGGTACGCGGCGGGGTGTGGTTCCAGAAGCCGTTGCACTCCATCTCACCAAACGCACTGGCGAGGGGGGCGAAACGGGTAACGCCGGATGACTTCCAGTCAACATACTCGATGTCGAGCCATTCCTTGGGGTCTTTCGCTTGGTCGTACATGTCGAGAACCACGTATCCGGTCTCGGTCATGACGTCGATTTTTGTGTAACCCATGATCATTCCTCTTTCTGTGGCAAAGCGAAGTTTTTACAGAGCCACGGGAGTCAGATTACCAGCGCCGATGCGTATGAGGCGCTAGCGACCGCCGTGCAACAACAGGGCCACCATGAGCAGTAGAAAAATGACGCCGAAGACAGCCGGGGTCACGAACTTGACGACGTTGAACCACGGGGCCAGTGAGACGGCCCGGTTGCTCGTTGCCGATCGCGTCTTGAGTGCCGCGAGGTCGGCAGCCACAGCCTGTGCCTCGGCCGCAGCTCCGAACTGCACGAGCGCACCCAAGATGCCGGATGCCAGCAGGATGCCCAGCGCGGCTAGGCGGACAACGATCGGGGCGTGGCCGAGTCCCAGCGGAAAGAGGGCGACGGTGGCGATGAGCAGAAAAGTGGGGGCCATCTGTGAGAGCACGATGTGAAGTCGTGCCTTCTGCCACAGGCGCAAGAGTTCAAATTCAGACATGGCACAATACTAAACCGCAACAGCCGCCGCAGGCGTCAGTGAAAACCGTTCAGGCTAGCCTGCCGGATTCGAATCCAAGAAATTGCGCACGGGAAGCAGGAACTTTTCATGAGAGAGATCTCCCGACTCGATGGAAAATACCACTCCGAGAATCGTAATGACCACCACGAGAACCGACATGCTCTGCACCCATTTGTATCTTCGGCTCGGGCCAGACGGGTACGTGGAACTCGCAACAACCATGATGAGACCGATGAGGAGTAGCCCCCACATGAGAGAGTCCGGCAAGAGTTCGCCGGTGTGCCCGAGCCGCGCGTTGCGGGCGTTCTTGAAGTCGTCAAAGTTTGACACAAGAGAATCGACGAAAACGGGCGAAAGGTCGCCCGCCTCAGCAAGTCTCAACGTAGCTTGCGAAATCTCGAAAACGAGCTCGGTGGCGCGAGGGCTCTCTGCCAGCGTGGGGGCATCCGCAAGTTCGACAGTGATCGCTTCACGAGCATAAGCCAGCAGTTTGTCCCGCAAACCGACAGACTCCTCTGTGGTGACCGTTCTCGTGTCTTGCGCAATGGCGGTGAGTGACGAGAACTCTCGCTGCACATCGTCGATGCCAGCGGCAGCAGCCTGCCAGGCCGTCACAACGGCGAAACCGCCGAGGAACACCATGGCCGCTCCCACGAATCGCACAACAACGGTGGCAGTACCTTCATCGTTCCTTCTCTTCAGCGGTTTCTTGACGGTGCGATACGTCAAGTAGACCGAGACCGCGATGAGGGGGCAAGCGACGATCAGGAGCTGAGCCCACAGGTGCAGGGTCAGAAACTGTTGCATGAGCGACAAGGGGAGTTCCACGGAGACGACTCTAGCCCAGACACTGCCTCGCCAAAAAAGGTTCGGACTGAGGATGTCCTCGTCAATAGCGTGTGATGTGCCAGCTGAGCGCATTGCTCGTTGTGGAGATGGGGGGAATTGAACCCCCGTCCACTGCTGTGATTGTGAGTCTTCTACGGGTGTAGCAAGTGAAAGCGTTCTACTCGGCTCCGACCTTTGTCACTGGCACCTAAGTCGACGAGCCCAGCCCGAGTAAGTGTCCCGAGAGGCGCTCAGGCGTCATCTCACGGCAAGTTCTCTTAATGACGCCGAGAACGAAGGCGAGAACAGACCTTCATACCGACGGACTTCAGGCTCGTTGCTCTAGGCAGCGAGGGCGAAGTCGGCGCGCTTTGTATTGGCACCTATAGTTTGCGGAGAGCGTTTACGAGATAGCTCCGCATCCTCGACCCGCTTCTCTCCCGCTCGCAGGCAATGTCGAAACCGATCATCCCCATGAGTGGCCCGCATCGCTAATGCCCGAAGGCAGCCGGCAATACGGAGGCTGGTCACATCACACGCTATTGAATTGAGAACCCGGCGAACCGGACATGCGCGAATTACTGCGCTATCGAAGGATACAACGCGCACCTGACAATAAACATTCCGTTTGCGCCATTTGGTGCCGGACGGCAGCCGGGTGGTCGGAGCTGGCTAGTCGCCCAGATTGCGCCTGGCCGAGATGGCCCGATCGGCCTCGCGCTTATCTTGCCGTTCGCGCAGTGCGTGGCGCTTGTCGTAATCCTTCTTACCTTTGGCGAGCGCCAGCTCAACCTTGGCGCGGCCGTCGGTGAAGTAGAGCTTGAGCGGCACGAGCGTGTATCCGCCCTCTTTAATCTTCTGACCGAGCTTCACAATTTCCTGCTTGTGCATGAGCAGTTTGCGCTTTCGCCGCGGAGAGTGGTTGTTCCACGTGCCCTGCGTGTACTCGGGAATGTGAACCGCGTCGAGCCAACACTCGCCGTTCTCCACGAACGCGTAGCCATCGACCAGCGATGCCCGGCCGGCACGAAGCGACTTGACCTCGGTGCCCGAGAGCACCATTCCCGCCTCAAAGGTGTCTTCAATGAGGTAGTCGTGGCGCGCTTTACGGTTGGTGGCCACCACTTTCTCGCCGCGTTCCTTTGGCATGGTGCATCACCTCCCGTTGTTCTCTTGCCGAGCCTGTGCTCAAAGCACCAGTCTACGGCACGGCCTCAGACCAGAACGTTGCGCGCAAAACCCGGATAGTGCTTGGCCAAGCGGGCATCCGTGGTCCACAACTCGGTGCAGTCATGACGCTGAGCCGCCGCGATGTGCAGGGCGTCCGGCATGCCGGTGCCAGAATCGGCACGGAGTTGGGCTGCGCGAACGAAGACGTCTTCGCCCAAGGAGACGCGATCGAGCTGGGCAAACAGTTGCTGGTAGTGATCATGCAGTCGATAGTCCTTATCGCGCAGGGGCTTGACCAGGCACTCCATGACCACGAGCGGCGAGATGCAAAACAGTTGGTCCGGCGATTCGGCCAGGCGCTGACGAACCGCATTGCCCACGTTGCCATCGAGCTCGGTGGAATAGATGAGCACTCCCGAGTCGAGGTAGATCACGCCCAGGCGTCGCGGTTCTCTTGCAATTGCGCCTCGATGTCCTGAATCGTTCGTGCCCGAGCCAGCGGTGCCGGATTCTGCGTGAGCCACGCCGCAAGGGCGGATCCGGTGTTCGTTGTCGCGGTGTCAACCGGAACAAGGCGAACCGCGGGCTTGCCGCGATTGGCGATAACCACTTCCTGGCCGTCAACCGCAGCGGCCACAAGTCGCGACAGCGAGTTCTTGGCGTCGAGCATGTTGACCGGCTTCATGGTGAGTTCTTTCTGGCTAAGTTACCTAGCCAGATTAGCACGCCCATCGAGCTGGTTTCGATAGGTCGCGACGCGACCACTCAACCGGCGATAACTAGGTCGCGACGCGACCACTCAACCGGCGATAACTGGGCTAGGCGAGGATGTTCACCGAGCGGGCAATCACGAGGGCGAGAAGAATGAAGCCGCACACCGACTGCACCCCCATGAGAATCTTGGCTCGTGCCGACAGCGGCATGGTGTCGGTGGGTGAGAACGCCGTCATGTTGGTGAGCGACAGGTAGAGGTAGTCGAT
>DBCH01000072.1 GCA_002292955.1 Microbacteriaceae bacterium UBA963
CCACATTTCGAGCGCCAAGAAGGCCGGCAAACTTCAGGCACTGATCGATGAGTTGGCCGTTCGCCCGGTTGCTGCAGGCTCAACGGGCATCGGACACACGCGCTGGGCCACGCACGGCGCCCCGATTGACACCAACGCGCATCCGCATCTGGCTGACGACGGCAAACTGGCACTGATTCACAACGGCATTATTGAGAACTATGCCGAGATTCGTGCCGAGATGCTTGCCGCCGGCCACGAGTTCGCAAGCGACACCGACACCGAGGTCGCCGCGATCCTGGTGGGTCACCTGTTCAACGTCACGGGCGATCTGCGCACGGCCTTCGCGCAGGCCGTCAACCGGCTCCAGGGCGCCTTCACGCTGCTCGCCCTGCACGAGAACGAGCCTGGCCTCATCGTGGCCGCCCGCCACAACTCGCCGCTCATCGTGGGTTTTGGCGACGGCGAAAATTTCTTGGGGTCGGACGTCGCCGCGTTTGTGGCGCACACCCACCGCGCGGCCGCCGTGGGACAAGACCAAATTGTGGCCCTCACGGCAGATTCCGTAACGGTCACTGACTTCGCCGGCAACCCTGCCGAGCTAGAGGAATTCGAGGTGGCCTGGGATGCCTCGGCGAGCGACAAGGGCGGCTGGCCGAGCTTCATGGCCAAAGAAATCTCCGAGAACCCCGATGCGGTGGCCAACACCGTCCGCGGTCGAGTGGCCGACGGTTCAGTCGTGATTCCCGAGCTGGCCAAGCTGGGTGACGACTATCTGCGCGGCGTCTCGCGCATCATCGTGGTGGCGTGTGGCACGGCGTCGTATGCCGGCCTGGTGGGCGCCTATGCCATTGAGCAGTGGGCCCGCATCCCCGTTGATGTGCAATTGAGTCACGAGTTCCGCTATCGCGAACCCGTTATCACTGCTGACACGCTCGTGGTGTCGATTAGCCAGTCGGGTGAAACCATGGACACCCTCATGGCTGTAAAGTATGCGAGTGAGCACGGTGCGCGCACCATCTCAATCTGCAACACTCAGGGCGCCACGATTCCCCGCGAGTCGGATGCCGTGATTTATACGCACGCCGGCCCCGAGGTTGCGGTGGCATCCACCAAGGCGTTTGTGGCTCAGATCACCGCGCTCTATCTCTTGGGCCTTCACGCGGCCCGCGTTCGGGGAACTCTGGAAGAGGCCGAGCTAGCGCGCAATGCCGCTGAGCTCGAGGCCATTCCCGCCAAGCTGGAGCAGGTGCTCCTGACCGGCAGCACCGTGGCGCAGTTGGCCAAGTGGATGAGTGACACTCCGGCAGTGCTCTTCCTGGGTCGTCACGTGGGCTTTCCCATCGCACTCGAGGGTGCGCTCAAGCTCAAGGAGCTCGCCTATATCCACGCTGAGGGTTTCGCCGCGGGAGAACTGAAGCACGGACCCATCGCACTCATCGATCACGGCCAGCCGGTCTTTGTCATCGTGCCGAGTCCGCGAAAGTCTGGCGTGATTCACGCCAAGGTTATTTCGAATATCCAAGAGATCCGCGCGCGCGGCGCACGCATCATTGCCATCGCCGAACAGGGCGACGCGGCCGTGCTGCCCTACGCCGACGAGATCATTCAGATTCCTTTGGCAGACCCGCTCTTCGAGCCATTCCTTGCCGTACTGCCGCTGCAAATGTTTGCCATGGAGCTCGCGCACGCCAAGGGGCTCGACGTCGACCAACCGCGCAATTTGGCCAAATCGGTGACGGTCGAGTAAACATGCTCCGTTTTCCCGACTGAAAGAGCTCTAGCCATTTCAGACCTGAGGCCGTATCGGCTAGTGAGTCGACCTGCAAGCTTTTCCAGTGCGCCCACGGCGTCCAGCGCGAGGTTCTCGGCCATCGCAGATCGCGCTGCTCTAACGAACCCTTCGGGTACGCATCTAAAGGCTGAGGAGTTGGCGTATGAGCGTGGATTTCTGCTTGCCAGAACGTCACGACTTCCTCGTTACCTCTGATTTTTAGGTTTTCAGCTACTCGTTTAACCTCCTCGAGGCTAAACTGAAAAAGCCTCGTCTGGCGCCGATATGATCGCCTCCCTCACATCGTTTGTGAATGTTTCGTTGCAGGCGAGGTGAGAATGAAAAGCAAATTTTCACAACATGACAATGAAAGCTAGGCAAATGAATCCCAACACAGCGAAGACCGAAGTTTTTACTGCTATCTCTGCGTTGCTTGAGGATAAATCAATCGTTGTCGCAGAAGATCTGCCACTGATCGGGAGTGACAGTGTTTTGGATTCCATGAATTTAGTTGAACTTTGCTTGGCGCTTGAAGATAAGGCTGCTGAGCTGGGCTTCGAGTTTGACTGGACCTCTGACGCTGCGATGTCAAAATCACGAAGCATGTTCAGGACTGCCGGTGCTTTAGCAGCTGAGTTTCTCAGCCAAATGGAATCAAAAAAATGATTGTTGTTACAGGAGCAAGCAAAGGCCTAGGAAGAGCCATTTGTGAACGGTTGCTTGAAAAGGATTTCGAAGTCTTTGGTATTGCCAGAAACGTTGAAGGACTTTCTTTTCCCGCAATGGCATGTGATGTTTCTTCTTATGAGCAGGTCAAGGCCGTATCTCAAAAACTAAAGAAAGACGGCCAAAAGATAACAGGGCTAATCAATGCCGCAGGTATAGCGTCAATGAATTTGGCGGTAACCACGCCCGCCTCCGTTGCTGCAAACATTATTCATGTCAATCTCTTGGGGACAATTTACTGCTGCCAGAATTTCGCACCCCTAATGCTGAGAAATAAAGCGGGTTCGATAGTCAACTTCTCAACAATTGCTGTAGCCCTTGGACTAAAGGGCGAGTCGATTTATGCTGCGTCAAAAGCCGGCGTAGAGGGGTTTACACGTTCTTTCGCAAGGGAAATGGCTGATTTCAATGTGAAAGTAAACTGCGTTGCCCCTGGACCGATTGATACGGATCTGCTCAACGGTGTTACCTCGACTCAGATTCACAACATTGTTAGCCAGCAAATTATTCCGAAGCAATTTACCCCGAGCGCGGTTAGTGATTTAGTCGAAATTTTGCTTGATGAACGAAGCGGTTCTCTGTCGGGGCAAGTTCTTCACGTTGGCGGTGCCTGATAAAAATCATCGACAGACTTAACCAGATTTGGGCCGGTATTTCCTATCCTTTTCTTATTCACAATGGTGTTGAACTAAAATTCTCACAGATTGCCGAGCAAGCGCCGATCGATTTATCTTTGGTCAAACAAGGCGATGTGGTTGCCATCATTGGTGATTTCAACCCATCGTCGATACTCACCCTGCTGCGCTTAATTGATTTGGGCGTCATTGTTGTTCCGTTGACGATAGAAACCGTCCATGAGCATGAGTATTTTTTTGAGTCGGCGCATGTTGATGCGGTCATAAAAGACGGTGTGGTCTCTCGGCGATCGCAGAATGACACGCATGAACTGATTGATTTGCTGAGAAGCACGGGGCACGCTGGTTTAGTTCTTTTTTCAACCGGGACAACAGGTCGCCCCAAGGCAATCCTTCATGATTTGACTTCGTTCTTAAAGAGGTTTGAAACTCCTCGCCCCACCCTGAGAACAATCAACTTCTTGCTCTTTGACCATATTGGTGGAATAAACACACTGCTTCATACCTTGTTTAACAGGGGTGTGGTGGTCGCGCCCGAGTCAAGAACGGTGGATTCGGTTTTAGAAACTTGCCGCAAACACGATGTAGAAGTACTTCCCACCACACCGACATTTTTGCGAATGATGTTGATGAGCGGGGCGGTTCCTTCACAGGTACCAGTCTGCTTGAAGGTGATCACATATGGCACAGAGCGCATGGATCAACCAACGCTAGATGAGCTGTGTTCCCTATTGCCTGAAGTCGACTTTCGGCAAACATTTGGCATGTCTGAGCTTGGTATTGTTCGTGTGAAGTCTGAGGCTAGAAATAGCCTGTTTATGAAAGTCGGTGGTGAAGGCGTTGAAACACGTGTGGTTGATAACGTGCTTCAGATTCGATCTCAGTCACGAATGCTTGGGTATCTAAACGCTCCGTCCCCGTTTGATTCTGAAGGATGGTACGACACTAAAGATGTTGTAGAAACTAAAGATGACTTCTACAAAGTGGTCGGGCGCACAAGCGATGTGATTAATGTCGGTGGGCTAAAGTTCATGGCATCCGAGGTTGAAAGAGTTGCATTGACCTTTCCTGGCGTATCGCTTGTCAAAGCAACTCCGAAGCAAAATCCCATTACAGGACAGCATGTGGAATTGCTGGTTCAACCCTCATCTGAAGATGCTGTTGATAAAGATATGCTGGTGTCTTTCCTCAAAGAGCGGCTTCAGCCTCACATGGTTCCTAAACGCATTCGTATAGAAAACGTTAGCGTTGGACATAGATTCAAAAGAGTTTGAAATGAAAAAAATTCTTGTAATTGGCACTGGCGGTTTAGCGAGAGAATTTACCTCTTACTTTTCAAGCTCTTCGGAACAGATTGAAATAGTTGGCTTTTCTAGCACAAATCACGGTGAACATAGTTCCTTTGAATTGCCGGGGGTTCTCTTCGACGGAGATGTTTCGCCCGACTCTGTAGGTACTGACGAAGCAGTTATAGCGATTGGTAGCCCTGCTGTTAAGAAAAGAATTTCAGAAGAACTTAAGGCGCGTGGTTTCACGTTCCCGTCATTTGTCCATCCTTCTAGCGTCTGCTCAGATGAGGCTAATTTAGGTGAAGGAGTGGTCGTATCTCCAAATTGCGTGATTTCACCTAATGTTGCTGTGAACCCTTTCTCTTACATTAATTTTTCATGTGGAGTAGGGCACGACGCAATCATAGGAAGCTACGTGCAAATCAACCCTGGTACTCAGTTGGGTGGAGGATCAATCATTGGTGATGGTTGTTTGATTGGCTCTGGTTCAACTGTGTTGCAAGGAGTTCAGATAGGAGCGAGTGCCACTATCGGAGCTGGTTCGGTTGTTTTTAGTCGTGTCGCAGAGAATGCCACGATGATGGGAAATCCAGCCAAACGTATGCGGGCCTTTGAAAAATAAATCAAGAATGTGCGCATGCTAGGGTACGCTTTCGCGTGGTTTAGACGGTCGAGTAGTTCATGATTGTGGGCATCGGCGTCGACATCGTGGATGTGGAGCGTTTCGAGCGTGCCGTCACCCGCACGCCGCGCCTCATTGAACGTCTGTTCACGCCGGCTGAGCGCGACAACACGATGCGCTCGCTTGCCGCTCGATTCGCTGCCAAAGAAGCGTTCATCAAGGCCATGGGCGGCTCGGGAGAGTCTTCCTGGCATGAGATGGAGGTTGTCTCGGCTCCGTCTGGGGCACCGCGGCTCAACCTCACCGGACGCGCGGCCACGCTGGCCACAGACAACCACGTGACGAATGTTCAGCTCTCGCTGTCCCACGACGGCGGCCAGGCCATCGCGTTCGTTGTGGCCGAGGGGAGGGCGTCGTGATTGGGCCGGAGTTCCGCGAAATCCAAATTGACCTTGGCGCCCTGCGCCGCAACGTGAGGCACCTCAAGACCGTCATCGGTGTGGAACACCTCATGATTGTGGTCAAGGCCGACGCCTACGGACACGGCATGGTTCCGTGTGCCCGCACAGCGGTTGACGCCGGCGCCGACTGGTTGGGCGTTGTCGACGTGCAGGAGGCGCTCACGCTGCGACAGGCGGGTATTCAGGTGCCCATTCTGGCGTGGCTGCACTCGTCGCGCGAGGATTTTCAGGAAGCCCTGACTAATCGCATCACCATCGGCGTCTCGTCACTGGCCCAACTGGATGCGGTGGCCAACGCCTCCTTTGCCTGGGCGGACGGTCCTGCCCCGGTTCACCTCAAGCTGGATACCGGGCTGAGTCGCAACGGCGTTGCGCCCGAAGAGTGGCGCAAGGTTTTTGAGCGAGCGAAGTATCACGAGGGTGACGGCGCAATTATCGTGGAGGGCATTTTTAGCCACCTTGCCGGGGCGGGCCCTCAGGCGGATCTTGCGGCACACGTGCTCTTCGAAGAGGGAATCGCCCACGCGCGCGACGCCGGACTCAACCCCAGCATCATCCACATCGCGGCCACGTCCACAGCGCTCACGTCCACGTCGATGCGCTACAACATGGTCCGCATCGGCATTGGCGCCTACGGCGTCTCGCCGGATGACACCACGCCCGTCGCCGACCTCGGGCTCACCCCCGTGATGACGGTGCGCTCTCGGGTTGCCGCCGTGCGCAAGGTTCCTGCCGGCGTGGGCGTGTCGTACGAATACGACTACGTGACATCGCAGCCCACCACGCTCGCGCTCGTGCCGCTGGGCTACGGCGAGGGGATTCCCCGGTCTGCCTCCAACGTGGCGCCGGTAAACGTGGCCGGACAGGTGCGAAAGATTTCGGGTCGCGTAGCCATGGATCAGTTCGTCGTGGACATGGGTAGCGAGTGGGTGACCGTGGGCGATCCCGTCGTGGTCTTTGGAGATCCCAAGCGCGGGCATCCCAGCGCCTCGGATTTTGCTCGGGCGTGCGGCACGATCGGCTACGAGATTGTGACGCGCATGGGTGGTCGTTGCGTGCGCGTTTACGTGGAGCTGTAGTGGCCGAGGTCAACCTCACGGTGGCCACTCCCGGGGCGATGAACGATCTGGGTCGCCGGGTGGCGGCAGAACTTCGCGCGGGCGACGTTGTCGTGCTGACG
>DBCH01000017.1 GCA_002292955.1 Microbacteriaceae bacterium UBA963
CAACCCCAGCGCCAGAGGATAAATTGCGCAAGCAGGGAATCAAACTCTGGGCTGATGGGTCACCCTGGGTGGGTTCTATTGCCGTGTCCTTCCCGTATTTGGACAATGAGAGAGTTCGTGACGCCGGAATTCCCATTGGCCCTGGTGGCGAAGGAATGATGAACTACACACGGTCTGAGCTCGACGTTATCTTGGACAAGATCACCCCGAGCGGCTACCAAATGGCTTTCCACTGTAATGGTGATGTCGGAATGGACATCGTTCTTGACGCCTACGAACGCGCTTTGACCAAGCACAGCTTGATGGGAACCGACCACCGCTGGCGCATCGAGCACATGGGCGCCTGTCGCAAAGACCAATTTGCTCGCGCTGCACAAATGGGTGTCTGCTTATCCATGAGCCCATTCCAGTACCTGTACTGGGGAGATGTTCTCGACGGAGTCATGTTCGAGTCAGAAATTGGTTCACAGTGGCAAGCAGTGGGAGATGCATTCCGCTCTGGAGCTTCCGTCAGCTTCCATAATGACGGTTCCGTTTCACCTCCCATTCCTGTGTTGAACTGGCAGACAACCGTCACCCGGGAAGGCATCTCAGGCAAGGTCCACGGCCCCAATCAAGCAATCAGCCTGGATGATGCCATCAAGGCCCACACCGTTAATGCGGCCTTCCAGTTGGGGCGTGACAAGGAAATTGGGTCGATTGAAGTGGGCAAACTTGCTGATTTCTGCGAACTGTCAGCAGATCCCTACACCGTCGACCCCCGCACCATGGGCAAAGATCTCAAAGTCTTGGGCACCTGGCTGGGCGGAAAGCGCGTTGACATTGACGCGTTCATGGCACAGGTTGAAGCCATTGACCCTTCAGATCACAAAGATCTTCACAACAAAATACACGCAACCAAGAAGTGCTGCTAAAGGAAAATCATGACATCGACAACACCCATTAAAGCCGGTACTGCTGCCATCGCCCTGATCTATTTGGGCTATTTGGCTTCCATTCAAGGCGCAGACCCCAACATTGCCTCAACAGCTCTCCTCACCGCAGGTAAAGCGTTGAACTTTGGGGGCCTCACAGCCTTAGCAGCCAGTGTGAGCACCTTGGCACTTTCTGCCACTGTGATTTCCACGGGAATGTTCGCAGACCGTTGGGGCCGAAAGAGGGTCATTCTGGCCGCCATGCTCTTGGCAGTGATTGGTGACGGCATTGTCTCGATCGCGCAAGATCCCGTGATGTACATCATTGGCCGCGCTCTTGCAGGTATCGCTTTAGGTGCAATCTATGGTGCCGCTTTTGCCTATGTAAAGCACTTTGGGGAGAACTACAAGGGCGGAATCGCTGTCGCCTTAGGTCTGTTTTCAGCTTCGATTGGTGTCTTCACGCTTCTGATGACCTTTGTTGGTGCCACCATGGTCGGTTTTGGATGGCGTGAAGCTTTCCTTGTTATCCCGGTATTGAGCGCCCTCGGTTTCCTCATTGGACTCTTCATTCTTCCGAAGGATCAGGTCACAAAGACAACACAGCCGTGGGATGCCTTGGGTCAAGTCCTTTTGGGCCTTGCCGTTGTCTTCTCGTTGTTTGGAATCTCCCACGCGGCTAATGGTTTGGCCTCTGTATTGACAATCGGTCCTTTTGTTGTCGGTGTTATCTTGTTCGTTCTCTTCTATTTCCGCCAAAAGAGCAGCCCCGACAAGAGGTTCTTCCCAATCGCGTTACTCAAGAACCCATTGTTCTTAGCCGCCATCGGTGTTGGCTTCTTGTACAACTTTGCAACTGGTGTTGGACTCCTGTCCTTCAGCAACTTGTTCCAATACCAGCTTCAGCTCAAGGGCCTTGACCTTTCTCTGTCTCAGTTGCCCTACCTTGTCATCGCTGTTCCATTGGCATTGATCGTGGGCAAGCTCATTGGTAAAAACATCATTACCCGTCAAATGTCGGCATTTATCGGCGGCATCGTCTCTGCGGGAGGTGCCATCATGTTTGCCATTACCGCCCTTGGTGCGCCCAAGTCGGTTATGGACTACATCCCCGCTTTGATCGTTCTGGGAGCAGGTGCCGCAATTCCTGCCGTTGCCTATGGCGGAATGATCCTCGAAGAAGCAGATGCCAAACACTATGGTGTTGTTTCTTCGTCCAGGACCACAATCGGTCAGTTCTGGTATGCATTAGGACTCGCCATTTCAACCGTGATTGTGGACTCCATGGCACGTAGCCATGTGTTCAACAAACTCGGGCAAACTGCTGAGACTCAACTTGATACGTGGTACGCCTCTGGAGGAACCCCCTCTGACAGCTCTCTTCTTCCCACAGCACTGGAAGGTTTCATTCAAGGGTTTACATTGTTAATGATTGTCTTTGCGGTCCTGATGGTTCTCGTCAGTATCTTTGTGCTCATTCTGGGAAACATCTCTGATCGGCAGAAAAAGGCGCAAAAAGTCTCAGCGTCTTAGAATCCCGTTTCGCGTCGCCTCGAACCGGCGGGAGCGAGCCGGGGTGACATGGCTCAGATACTCATGCCGTAGGAGTTGGGCTCAGTAGATCTCGGTTATCTTGCCGCTTTCTGCCAGATGGAGCACATGCAGGCGTTCCGCCTTGCGGCCGCGCTTCAGTGCTGTCGAGATGTGCAGAAAACCCTTGTCGCAGGTGACTATGGCCTGTTTATGCGTTACTGCGTACGCCGCGATGAGCGTGTCGGCGGCTCCCGCGGCTCGAGCACGACCGTGCCGCCAGAGCGCGCGTTGGATGGTTCGAACTCGGTCGCCCAGTTCGCTTTTGTCGAGCTGATAAAACTGCGAGAGGTCAGCCTGCATCATTTCGAGTTCGCGGGCGCTGCGAGCTGAGAAGCAGTATTCCGCGATGATTGCCGGGCATGTTGAAAACACGGCTCCGTCGTCATCAAGTGATCTCAAGGCATCGGCAATCCCTGAAAATCGCGAGGCCTTGTGCCAGACGCTGGTATCAATCAGATGGGTCACAGCGGATAGTCAACAACCGGAGGACTCATTTCGTCGTCAGAGAACTCGCGCGTCAGCATTCGCTCCAACGCTCTCCTCTGGCGCGATCGCGCCAAGAGCAGCATGATGCCCTCATTGATGACCTCACGGTCTGACTTCATATTCAGTAGTTTCTTGATTTCACGAATTGCTTCCTGGTCCACATCAACGCTCGTGACCGCCACCGAGCACCACCTTTATATAACTACTTATATAGACATAGTCAGTCTACTGCCCGTCGAGGCAACCGTGCAGAAGTTGTTCACAGACTTCCGGAGCACCTGGCAGTACAGAACGGATCCCCCGATCCCGTGGGTTCAGGGGATTCCGATGTCTTGGGACATCACATGGTCGGGCTGCGCCGCACGGCTCGCCGTTGCATCCTGTCAACGCCATGCGTTGACCCGGCAACGCCTCGAACCGGCGGGACCCCCTGGAAGTCCGTGAGTAACAAAAAATCCCACCGCGAGGGTGGGATTTTTTATTACGTCGGGCTGACAGGAGCCGTCGGCAACCCACAGGGTTGCTTCCTCCCAAATCCTGACTCCGCACCGCCAAGACCAAAAACAAAACCGCCCGGAAAGGGGCGGTTCTTGTTTTGGTCGGGCTGACAGGATTTGAACCTGCGACCCCTTGACCCCCAGTCAAGTGCGCTACCAAGCTGCGCCACAGCCCGTGGCAGACGGCAATTTCTCGCCGGCAACTTGACGAGTCTATCGCGCTAGGAGCAAGCGCTGGCGCAATTCCGGCCATGCTGCAGCAAACGCAGGATGCAGGTCTCGAAGCGACACCTCGTCAATGGGGACCCATTCGAGGGCAGCACTCTCAGCATCTGTCTCGTCNNCCAAGCTGCGCCACAGCCCGTGGCTCGTGCCCGAGGGCAACTCCAAAAGTCTAGCGGTTTGCGGGGTAGACGTTAGTGCTCTCGCCCTCACCGATTGCTAGCGCCGAACCGTGACGAGCCATTCTTTAAAGTTCGGGGTGTCATCCAGGCGACGCAGGTGGAAGTCGTGCGACGGCACGGTTTGCGACAGAGAATCGTCGGGAGCGGGATAGGTTACGTCCACCTCCCACGGGTCAGTTCCCGGTTCAAAAGTGCCATCAAGTTTCTGTTGGCCGTAGAACATGATTGGGGACCCGATGCTCCAGTTGGATACGGTAAAGCGAGTGAAATCATTGCCAGTCTCGGCGAACTTTACTTCGACAGTGGCGTCAGTGTAAACATCACCGCTAGTTGACGTAAATGAGTTGTAGCCGTTGGTGCACCAGGTTGCCCCCGGCTTGAGCGGGCCGGTCGGGTCAGGATGTGATTCCCCGGTGCGCTTCATCTCGAATTCGCCCACGGACATAATCGTTTTGTCGGTGTCGTTGAGCACGCACAGGCGGCTCGCACGGTACGCACTCGCCTCTCTGGAGGTCCCCTCCGTTGAGCCACTCGAGGAACCACCGGGAGCACAAGCTGCTAGTGAGGTTGCGGCAAAGATCGCGATAGAGCCCCACGCGATTGCTCGATAAACCGGGCTGATTTTCATGGTCGTTTTCCTTTCGTCTGTGGTTGTCAACTAAGACCGAACCGTGACGAGCCACTCTTTGAAGTTAGGCGTGTCATCCAAGCGACGCACGTGGTAGTCGTGAGCTGGTCCGGTTTTGGTATAGACCGTGCCCTGCTCGGGAATTGTCGTATCCATCTCCCACGGCGCGTCGTATGTGCCGGGCGTAAATGTCCAATCCCAGGTCTGTTGGCCGAACTGAATGAATGGGTACCCATTGCCGGGGTTACTCACGGCAAACCTCGTGAAGTCACCGCCAGACTCGGCAAACCTGATTTCGACGCTAGCGTCCATGGTCTCGCCGGAACTGTCAATGAAAGCGTTGTAGCCGTCCGTACACCAGGTAGCTCCTGGTTCGAGTGGGCCGGTTGCGTCTGGGCGCGTCTCGCCCGTTCGGGTCATCTCGAACTCACCCACCGAAAGAATTGTTTTGTCGGTGCCGTTGAGCACGCACAGGTGGCTGGCACGATAGGCGCCGGCCTCACGTCCTATGGCGCCTTTCGTTGCCGTGGCCGAGGAAACACCGGAAGCGCAAGCGACCAGGGTAGTCATCGCAAAAATGGCAATCGCGGCAGCGGCAACAACTCTACGGGCAGAGGTAACTGACATGGGCACTTCCCATCAATCTGAGTGGGCAGACAAAACGAACGATGACAACTCTATTACCCCAACCTGAGAAAACTTACCTCTCTTAGGGGAAATCTAAATGAGCCTCGTTTAGGTTTCTGCGGGAATCAAAAAGCTGTCGACCACGCGTCCATCGACGGCCACGAATTCGGCAAAAAGGCCGTCCGGCCGGGGTGTGAGAAAGAGCGCGCCGAACTGCTCGTCGAAGCAGGTGACCGAACCAGTCACCCGGTCGCCACAGGCGTAGAGAGTCTTGCCGCCGGCGCCATTAACGACGTAGGCCACTCCCCCGAGTTCGACGCGTTCGTATACATGATCGTGTCCTGAGAGCACCATGTCTACGCCCATGCCCACGAAGTCCCACTGGTAGTCCGGAGTGGAGCCGTGGCGGTCCCCCGACGAAAACGGTGGATGGTGCACCACCACGATTTTGTAGGTGGCCGTCGATGCCGCAACAACTTTGCGCAGCCACGCCTCCTGGTTGTGATTGGCATCCAGCGACGCCAAACCCTGCTCGCTGTCAAGAATGAAGAAAGCGGTTTCCCCCACGATGACCGTGTACTCGCGCTGGCCATTAAGGTAGCCAAAGTAGTCGTCGAACGCGGCGATGCCTTCGTCGTAGTCGTGATTACCCGCGGCGGGGTAGAAGGTTTCGGCGCCCACGAAGGAGCCGTAGTAGTCGCCAACGAGAGTGGCGTAACCCGCATTCGAGTAGACGTTGTCACCGGTGGTGACAATCGCGGCTGGGTTGCGCGCCGCCACCAGGTTGGCCACGGCTCGCTGGTTTTCATCGCCAGAACCAAAATCACCAATGACGGCGATGGTGCCGCCGGATGGCACCTCAAGACCAGTTGCCGACGTCGACGGTGTTGCGGTGTCGGACTGGCTCGTGACCGTGCACGCCGACAAAGCAACGGTCGGCGCAATGACTAAGGCCACTATTGCGAGACAAAAGAGCCCGCGTCGGAGAAGACCAGGCAACCGAGTCACCGGTCGGTGCTCCCAGATTTGCTCCGGGGCGTGCTCCGGGCTTTGCTCGGGGCTTTGCTCGGGGCTTGGCCCCGGGCAGTGTTTCCGCCGGACGTGTGACGCACGGGCGCGATTCGCCGAATGATTTTCATCGTGACGGGGACCAGGAACATACCCACGAGACCCCAGAGCCCAAACTGCGGAATAACCAAACCTGCAATCAGGGCAATGACGAAAAAAATGGTCACAACGAGCGACGCCAGCCAGCCATTCGCCGTCTTCGATGCCCCGTGCTCGAATTCGGGGTGGCGACGCACGTGGTTGCACATCACGAAGTGCATCAGCGAAATCAGGATCATCGTGCCGATGTAGAAGGCCACTGCGACGACGTCGTCAGCGTTACCTTCAACGATCAGAGCCGTGGGCACGGGCATCAGCACGATTCCGAAGAGCCACACGAAGTTGAAGAAAATCAGAAACGTGTCGAACTTGTCGATGAGGCGAAAGAGGCGGTGATGTTCCAGCCAGAAGTTCGCGATGATGGCAAAACTGATAGCGAACATAATGAGTTCGGGAACGACGCGTGCGAGAAATTCCTCGGCGTCCCGGCTGCCCAACTGAGCGGCGGCATCAACAACAGGAAGTATGAGCAGAGTGGCCGCAATCGCCACAACCGCGTCGGTGAAGTTGACGAGCCTGTCGTATCCTTTGTGTTCCGCGATTCCCATCGGAGCGCTATCCCGCGAATTCGATCAGGCGCTCACGAAGCGCCGGCCACGAAGACGCAAATCCCGGATGCAGGTCGCGCGTCGACACCTCGTCAACGGCTACCCACTCGAGCTCGAGAGATTCGGCATCGCCCATCACCGGAACGAAGTGTTCCTCGGCACGGGCCACGACGGTGGTGTACGACCAGTACTCGAGGTCAAACACGCTAACAAAGAGCACGGTAACAAGATTGCCGGGAACGCCCGCTTCTTCGGCCGCTTCGCGCAGGGCAGCGTCCTGAGCCGACTCGTGCTGACGGCGAGCACCACCCGGAAGAGCCCAGGTTCCCCCGTTATGACTCCACGTGGCACGATGCTGCAACAGAATTCCGTGATCGGGATGCCACAGCAATAGTCCCGATGCGCCGAAGGCTCCCCAGTACTTGGTGCCGTCGGGGGCGTAGACCCAGTTGTCGCCCGGATCCCGCAAGTGAGCAGGGGGCATGTGGGGAGGTGCGTTCTGCGCTGCGAGACGCTTGAACTCTTCTGTCATGACGCCTCCTTTTCTCCAGCGTAGTGCGGTGTGAGCGCGCAGCGTTAGCGCTTGCGCTTCTCACGAACGCGCATGTTGACCTGCACGGGAGAGCCCTCGAAACCGTAGATCTCGCGCAGTCGACGCGTGATGTATCGACGGTACCCGGGGTCGAGAAAACCCGTGGTGAAAAGAACGAACGTGGGCGGCCGCGTTGAGGCCTGCGTGCCGAAAAGAATGCGTGGCTGCTTGCCACCGCGCACCGGGTGCGGGTGGGCCGCTGTGAGCTCCGACAGGAACGCGTTGAACTTACCCGTGGCGATGCGCGTGTCCCACGACCGCAGGGCGAGCTCGAGAGCGGGGACCAGTTTCTCCATGTGGCGGCCGGTACGCGCCGAGATATTGACCCGCGGAGCCCAGGCCACATGCGCGAGGTCCTGCTCAATCTCGCGCTCAAGGTAACGGCGACGATCGTCGTCGAGCAGGTCCCACTTGTTGAACGCCAGAACCAGCGCACGGCCCGACTCCAAAACCAAGTCGATGATGCGCACGTCTTGTTCGCTGATGGGCTCGGTCACATCGAGCATGACCACCGCAACCTCGGCCTTTTCGAGGGCAGCGCTCGTGCGGAGGGTGGCGTAGAAGTCGGCGCCCTGCTGGAGGTGAACGCGACGACGAATTCCGGCCGTGTCAACGAAACGCCAAATCTTGCCGGCAATCTCCACCTGCTCGTCAACCGGGTCGCGCGTGGTGCCGGCCAGCTCGTTCACCACAACGCGCTCTTCGCCCGCGGCCTTGTTGAGCAGTGACGAC
The DNA here is from genome assembly GCA_002292955.1 of Microbacteriaceae bacterium UBA963. Taxonomy (GTDB): domain Bacteria; phylum Actinomycetota; class Actinomycetes; order Actinomycetales; family Microbacteriaceae; genus UBA963. Next base: position 8,189 of record DBCH01000017.1, read on the forward strand.
TTACCTACGTTGGGACGACCGAGGATTGCCACGCGGCGGGGTCCGCCCACCTCCTGTTTAGCAACGGCCGAGATGGCGGGGAGCTTGCCGACTACCAGGTCGAGCAGGTCGGCAACGCCACGCCCGTGTAGGGCAGAGACGGGATACGGCTCGCCGAGACCCAGCGACCACAGGGCTGCGGCATTGGGTTCCTGGCGCGAGTCGTCGACCTTGTTGGCCACCAGGTAAACGGGAATCTTGGTTTTGCGCAGCAAGCGCACCACGTGCTCGTCGGTGGCGGTGGCACCCACGTTTGCGTCCACAACAAAGAGCACGGCGTCGGCCAAGTCGATGGCCACCTCAGCCTGTGCGGCAACCGACGCATTAATGCCCTGCGCGTCGGGCTCCCACCCGCCGGTGTCCACGAGCGTGAAGTTGCGGGTGTTCCACTCCGACTTGTAGGCAACGCGATCACGAGTGACGCCGGGAGTGTCTTCGACCACGGCCTCGCGACGCCCGAGAATGCGGTTGACGAGAGCTGATTTGCCCACGTTGGGGCGGCCCACCACGGCAAGCACGGGCAGAGCGGGCAGGTAGGTGATCTCGTCGGGATCTTCGGTGACCGCCTCGAGAACATCGAAGTCGTCTTCGTCGAGGTCGTACTCGTTGAGGCCCTGACGGAGTGCCGCTGCGCGAGCCTGCGCCACGTCTTCGGTCAGCGACTCGAGCGTGACGCCCAGCTGCTCTACGTCGGCGTCGTCGATGAGGGCATCGTCAAACTCGTCGCCGTTCGTCGCCTCGCCGCGCGAGGTGGTCTTGTCTGACATGGAAATCCTTAGCTGCTAGGTCGTGGCACTCCTGATGTGCGCCACCACCGCGCCAACCGTCTGGTCGAAGGTGAGATTCGTGGAATCAATGGTCACAACGCCATCGGCGGCGGTCATGAAGTCGGAAACGCGAGCATCGGCCGCATCCCTATCGCGAACCAGACGGGTTAGCTCGTCTCGCGACTCAGGTGGAACCTCGAGTCCCCGACGCTCCATTCTAACGCTCTCGTCGGCCGTGAGCAGGATGCGCGCATCGGCATCGGGCGCCACCACGGTGGTGATGTCACGTCCTTCAACCACAATGCCGGCCTCCCTGGTGTTTGCCATGGTCTCGCGGAAGCGCTGATTGAGAAAAGCACGCACCTCGGGAACCCGCGCTACGGCACTGACGAGGGCGGTCACCTGCGGAGAGCGAATCGCCTCGGTGACGTTCGTCGATCCCACCGACACGGCAAAGTCGTCGGGGTCGGCAGCAAACGAGACCTCGAGATTCTCTAGCGACCCGGCAACCGCCGAGGAATCATCGGCATCAATTCCTGAATGGAGCACGTGCCAGGCCACGGCCCGATACGCCGCACCGGTGTCAAGGTAGGCGTAGTTCAGCCGACGCGCAGCCGCCATGCTCACACTCGACTTACCCGAGCCGGCGGGGCCATCGAGCGCGATGATCACCGGTGTTGTCATCGGTGGACCCGCCACCCACGCAGCTCGAGATCTGCCATGAGACCCTCGGCAACATCCGGCAACACCGAGAACTCAACCATGCCCAGCTGCGCACCCTCGGCGTGATCAAGGCGCATGTCTTCGAGGTTGATGTTGAGTTCGCCCACTTCGGTGAGAAGCTTGGCAAGTTGCCCCGGCTTGTCGTCAACGAGCACCGTGATGCTGGCAAAACGGCGGCGCTCACCGTGCTTACCGGGCAGTCGGGAGACTCCAGCGTTTCCGCCAGCCAACTCTTCGGCCAAAACGCGCCGGGCACCCGGTGCATCCATGTCACGCAGTGCCGTTGTCATGGCCTCGAGGTCACGTGCAAAATTCTCGAGGATGCCCACCACGGCGTCGCGGTTGGCGCTCAGGATTTGAATCCACAGCTCGGGCGAGCTGGCGGCGATGCGTGTGACATCGCGCACTCCCTGACCAGCTAAACGCACGGCATCGTCACTGGCCACCGCAAGCTGTTTTGCCATCAGGCTCGACACGATCTGAGGGACGTGAGAGACCAGCCCCACCGCAGCGTCGTGGTCTTCCGGAGACATCTCGATCGGCACGGCGCCCAGATCCAGCGCGAGGTCTTCCACCACGGCAAGCGCCCACGCGGGAGTTTCTTCGTCACGACAGACCACCCACGGTCGCCCGATGAATAAATCTCCGACCGCCGAGATTGCTCCCCCGCGTTCGCGGCCGGCTAGCGGGTGTGAACCGATGTAGTTGACCAGGTTGACGCCCCGATCCTGCAACTGGTGCAACGGGGTCAGTTTGACACTCGCCACGTCGGTAACAACAGCCTCGGGAAAACGGGCCAGCTCGGCCTGGATCACGTCGGCCGTAACATCCGGGGGAACGGCCACGACGATGAGCACCGGGGCGTCATCAGATTGCGCAACGCGGCCCGCGCCAAGA
>DBCH01000004.1:0-9178 GCA_002292955.1 Microbacteriaceae bacterium UBA963
CACTTCAACGCGCGCGATGTCGTTCACGGCCAGGGGCTGACCAACCACCTGCTCGCCGGATTCGGGATTGACCGTGAAGCGCGTCACGTCGATGTGACAGGGCACCTCCAGCGGGCCGCACACGAGGTTATACGACTGACCCAGCGTGATGCCGTCTGGCGAGAGACAGACCACATCGGCAAGAAAACCTTGGGACACCGAAAGAGTGTCCCACGCACTCGCCTCAACAATGAGGTCACCCCGACTCACGTCAAGCTCGCGATCGAGTTCGATCGACACGGGAGAACCGGCACTCTGCTGGGTTGCCCAGCCCACCTCAACGATGTGGGCCGACTCGCCCGAGGGGAAGACCGTCACCTGCGTGCCGACCTCGGGCGCGCGGCCCGACAGCCGACCGAGGTAGCGACGCGTGAGCTCGATCCGGTTGACGAATTGCACGCTCAGACGAAATGGTGCTGCGTCGAGCGTGACGGTGCGCGACGCGCGCACGTCGACCGACAATCCTTCGAGAGCGGCGTAGAGCGTGGGCCACTCGCCCGCCGGGAACGCGGAGTCAACCTCGATCACGTTGGCGCCGGTGCGACCGCTGAGCGCCACAACGGTCACGGTCGCGCTGGCATCCTCGGCAACGTTGTGATGGCTCATTGCCGCGAAACGCTCGGTGAACTCAGCCGTGAGTCGACTCACTTCCTCGGCAACATTGTCCACGGCGTCGAGTTTGTTGAGTGCCACCACGATGTGCCGAACGCCCATGAGTTGGGCAATCAGGGCGTGCCGCAACGATTGATCCCGAATGCCGCGGGTCGAATCAATCACGAGCACGGCGATGTCTGCCGAGGCGGCCGCCACGGCCATATTGCGCGTGTACTGGGCGTGGCCGGGGGAGTCGAGCAGCATGAGGCGCTGACCCGAGTCGAGCGTGAGAGTGCGGTGGGCGACATCGATGGTGATGCCCTGTTCGCGCTCAGATTCGAGGCCGTCAACAAACAGGCTGTAGTCGAGCTCGCCATTGATCGGATCGTGAGAGGTTACGTAATCAATCTCGTCGAGCGTGGCGGTATCAGTGCGAAAAAGAAGGTGTCCGAGAAGGGTGCTCTTGCCGTCGTCAACAGCGCCGCAAAAGACCACCCGAACAATCGGGTCGACATCGGTGGGGTTCGTCATTAGAAGTACCCCTCCTTCTTCTTGGCCTCCATCGACGCGCTGCCGCGACCGTCGATGAGACGACCGGCGCGTTCCGAAGTTCGGGAGGCCTCGAGCTCGGCGATGATGTCGTCGATCGAGGCTGCGGGGGATTCCTCGGCTGCCGACAGGGGGTAGCAGCCCAACGTGCGAAAGCGCACGGTGCGGGTGGTCACCACGTCGTCGGGACTGAGTTCGAAGCGATCGTCGTCAACGACGATGATCTTGTCTCCGCGCAGCACAGTGGGACGCGGAGCCGAGAAATAGAGGGGCACGACCTCGAGTTCTTCGCGCCGGATGTAGCGCCAGACATCGAGCTCGGTCCAGTTGGAGAGCGGAAACGCACGCATGGTCTGTCCGGGTTGGAGGGTCAGGTTGGGGCTCGTCCAAAACTCGGGGCGCTGGGCCTTCGGGTTCCACTGGTGACCGGCCTCGCGCAGTGAGAACATGCGTTCTTTGGCGCGCGAGCGTTCCTCGTCTCTCCGCGCTCCGCCAATGGCCACGTCGAAACCGCCGTCAGTCAGCGCGGCGCGCAGGGTCTCCGTCTTCATCACCCTCGTGTATTCGTCGGCGGTGCGGGTAAAGGGAGTGATGTTGTCGGCCGCCCCCGCAGGATTGGTGCGCACCTGGATGGGCACATCCCACTCCGCACTCAGTCGATTGCGAAAGGCAATCATCTCGCCGAACTTCCACGTGGTGTCGACGTGCAGAACGGTAAACGGCAGTGGGCCTGGCGCAAAGGCTTTGCGCGCGAGGTGCAGCAGAGCCGTGGAGTCTTTACCAATGGAATACAGCAGCACGGGCCGGGAGAAAGCCCCCGCGCACTCGCGCAGCGCCCAGATGGCTTCGGATTCGAGTTCGTTGAGGATTTCGTCGTGGGGCGAAACGCTAGTCACCGTAGTCGTAGCCCTCGAGCTCGGCCTGTTCGCGCGCCTCACGGGCCTCGTCGCGCACTGCGAGAACTGCCAGTGTCACGGAGATTCCCCAGCCCAGCCACACGAGGGCGAGCCGCCAATCGCGCGGACCACGAGCCGTCTGACGTGCGGCAGAGATGCCACCAAACAGTGCACCCAGCACTCCGCCGTTAAACAAGAACCTACGCATAGTCACCCTCCGTCCTCACTGACAGGCTACCGGGTCATGCCGGAAGGCACTACGCGATAGGCGTGAGCTCGCCAACGAGCGGTGACGCTGTGGATCCAGCGGAACCGGTGTGCTCGCGCGCAAAGTCGAGGGTGCGCACCAACAGTTCGAGACGCTCGGCCTCCGACTTGGCCTTGCGGGTGTTGACCTCGGCCACAATGTGGCCGTCCCAGTTGGTAGCGGCCAGGTGGCGCAGAACCTCGGCCACAGGCTGGCGACCCTCGCCGGGCAGCAGGTGCTCGTCGAAGATGCGGTTGTCGTCGGCAGCCGCGGCACCGTCACACAGGTGCACGTGACGCAGGCGCTCGCCGTAGGCGTGCGTGAGCTCGAGGGCGTCGTGGCCCGAGAGCGCAGCGTGTGAAAAGTCGAGGGTGACCGCATCGCAGTCAAAGTGGCGCGGATCCGGCCCGGGCGCGTAAGCCTGCATGGAGGTGTTGCCCACCTTCCACGGGAACATGTTCTCAACGGCAATGTGAACGCCCGTGTTGTTGCCCGTTTGGCGCACGATGTCGAGGAAGCGCTCGGCATACGTGTTCTGCCAGCGGAACGGCGGGTGCACCACAACGGAAGTGGCGCCTACCTCGGCAGCCAGTTCGGCGGCCTTCTCCAGCTTGATCTGTGGGTCGCGACCCCACACGAAGTGGGTGAGCAACAGGACGGGAGCGTGAATGGAGAGCACCGGCATCTGGTGCGAATCCATCATGCGGCGCAGGCCGTCGGCGGTTTGCGTGGCGGGGTCACGGGTGACCATGACCTCAACGCCGTCGTAGCCGGCAAGCGAGGCGAAGCGAAAACCTTCGTCGGCGGAAAGGGGGTAGACACACGAGGTGCTCATGCCGATTTTCATCATTATGTGTCCACGCTACCGGTCAAACATATGAGCAGGCTGGACGTTTGCCCCGCGTCGCAGAAGAGTTGGGGCAAAAGTTACCTGGCGTTCATGAAGCCTCCCAGAGTCGCGCCATTTCCGAGCGGTTATAGACTCAACTCATGGCAAAAATCGACATGAAGCCCCGTAGCCGCGACGTCACTGACGGCATTGAGAAGGCCGCCTCGCGCGGCATGCTTCGTGCAGTGGGTATGGGCGACGAAGACTGGGTGAAGCCCCAAATCGGCATCGCCAGCTCATGGAACGAGATCACGCCGTGCAACCTGAGCCTCGATCGGCTGGCCCAGGCCAGCAAGGAGGGCGTGCACGCCGGTGGCGGCTATCCGCTGCAGTTCGGCACCGTTTCGGTTTCCGACGGCATCGCGATGGGCCACGAGGGAATGCACTTTTCGCTCGTGTCGCGCGAGGTGATTGCCGACTCGGTTGAGGTGGTGATGCAGGCCGAGCGCTTGGATGGCTCCATTCTTCTCGCCGGGTGCGACAAGTCCCTGCCCGGCATGCTGATGGCCGCGGCCCGGCTCGACCTGGCATCCGTTTTCTTGTACGCCGGTTCAATTGCGCCCGGCTGGGTGCGCCTGTCCGACGGCACCGAGAAGAACGTCACCATTATTGACGCGTTCGAAGCCATTGGCGCCTGCAAGGCCGGCAAGATGAGCGAGGAAGACCTCGACCGCATCGAGCGCGCCATTTGCCCCGGCGAGGGTGCCTGTGGCGGTATGTACACCGCCAACACCATGGCGTCGATTGCTGAAGCGCTGGGTATGAGCCTGCCCGGTTCGGCCGCCCCGCCCAGTGCCGACCGTCGCCGCGACTACTTTGCCCACCGCTCGGGCGAAGCCGTGGTCAACCTCATTCGCCTCGGCATCACCGCGCGCGACATTCTCACCAAGAAGGCGTTCGAAAACGCCATCGCCGTGCTCATGGCTTTCGGCGGTTCCACCAACGCCGTTTTGCACCTTCTGGCCATCGCGCACGAGGCCGAAGTCGAGCTCTCGCTCGATGACTTCAACCGGATCAACGACAAGGTTCCCCACATTGCGGACCTCAAGCCGTTCGGCAAGTACGTGATGAACGACGTGGACCGCGTGGGTGGCGTGCCCGTGGTGATGAAGGCCCTGCTCGATGCTGGCCTGCTGCACGGTGACGCGCTCACGGTGACCGGCAAGACGCTGGCCGAGAACCTGGCCGAGATGAACATCATGCCGGTCGACGGTGAGGTTATTCGCACGCTCGACAACCCGATGCACCACAACGGCGGTATCACCATCCTGCGCGGAACCCTGGCCCCCGAGGGCGCAGTGGTGAAGACCGCTGGATTCGACCTCGACGTGTTTGAGGGCCCGGCCCGTGTGTTCGAACGCGAGCGCGCCGCGATGGACGCCCTCACCGAGGGAAAGATTTTGCCGGGAGACGCCATTGTTATTCGCTATGAGGGACCAAAGGGCGGACCGGGAATGCGCGAGATGCTCGCCATCACGGCTGCCATCAAGGGTGCGGGCTTGGGTAAAGATGTCCTATTGTTAACGGACGGTCGATTCTCAGGCGGCACAACCGGACTGTGTATTGGCCATTTAGCTCCAGAAGCTGTTGATGGTGGCCCCATCGCACTTCTGCGCGATGGTGATCTCATACGGGTCGATATCGCGACTCGGACTCTCGACTTACTGGTTGACGAAGAAGAGCTCGCAAGCCGCCGACAAAGCTGGCAACCGCTCCCACCGCGCTACACACGTGGCGTATTGGCGAAGTACTCCAAATTGGTGCACTCTGCCTCGGTCGGCGCGATTACCGGGTAACGACGCCCGTTCCTCTTATTTCACCTTTCGACGCAAAGGACGCTTACTCATGTCTGCCGACACAATCTCCGCTACCAAGACAACCAAGGCTCAGTCAATGATTGGCGCCGAGGGTGTTGTGCGCAGCCTCGAGATGCTGGGAATTACCGACGTGTTTGGTTTGCCCGGTGGCGCCATCCTGCCTGTTTACGACCCGCTGATGGACTCTTCCAAGATTCGCCATATCCTGGTTCGCCACGAACAGGGTGCTGGCCACGCTGCCGAGGGCTACGCCTCCTCGTCGGGCAAGCTCGGCGTGTGCATCGCCACGTCTGGTCCCGGTGCCACAAACCTCGTCACGGCAATTGCCGATGCCTACATGGACTCGGTGCCGCTTCTTGCCATCACAGGTCAGGTGTTCAGCCACCTCATGGGAACCGACGCTTTTCAAGAAGCCGACATCGTGGGCATTACCATGCCGATTACCAAGCACTCATTTTTGGTCACCAAGGCCGAAGACATTCCGGGCACTCTGGCTGCGGCCTATGAGATCGCAACGACGGGTCGCCCCGGGCCTGTTCTCGTGGACATCACCAAGGATGCCCAACAGCAGGATTTCGACTTCAGCTGGCCCCCCACCTACGAACTTCCCGGCTACCACCCGGTGACCAAGGCACACGGCAAGCAGATTCAGGCAGCGGCCGAGCTCATGGCGCAGTCCAAAAAGCCTGTGTTTTATGTGGGTGGCGGAAACGTGCGCGCGGGCTCAGCGGCAGAACTGCTTAAACTTGTCGAGCTCGTGGGCGCTCCCGTGGTGACTACGCTCATGGCGCGCGGCGCATTCCCCGACTCGCACGAGCAGAACCTGGGCATGCCCGGCATGCACGGCACAGTTCCTGCGGTGCTGGCGTTGCAGGAAGCCGACCTGCTCATCACTCTGGGCGCGCGCTTCGACGATCGAGTGACCGGCAAGGCGGCGCTCTTTGCTATGAACGCCAAGGTGATTCACGTCGACATCGACCCGGCCGAGATCGGCAAGATTCGTCAAGCCGAGGTGCCCATCGTGGGCGACCTCAAAGACGTGATGGTTGACCTTGCCGAGGCTTACACCAAAGAGATGGGCAAGAAGAAACTCGACATCGCCGAATGGTGGGAGCGGCTCAACTCGCTGCGCACAGAGTTCCCCCTGGGCTACAGCGAGCCCGATGATGGTCTGTTGTCTCCCCAATATGTGATTCAGCGCGTGGGTGAAATCAGCGGCCCCGAGGCGATCTACGCGGCCGGTGTGGGTCAGCACCAGATGTGGGCTGCCCAGTTCATCAAGTACGAACGCCCCAACGCGTGGCTCAACTCGGGTGGTGCCGGAACCATGGGTTACGCGGTTCCCGCTGCCATGGGTGCCAAGGTTGCCCAGCCAGACCGCGTGGTGTGGGCCATCGACGGCGACGGCTGTTTCCAGATGACCAACCAAGAGTTGGCCACCTGCACCCTCAACAACATCCCCATCAAGGTGGCGGTCATCAACAACTCGTCGCTCGGCATGGTGCGTCAGTGGCAGACGCTGTTCTACGCGGGTCGCTACTCGCACACCGACCTCAACACGGGTCACGACACGGTGCACGTTCCCGATTTCGTGAAGCTGGCCGACGCCTACGGTGCGCTGGGCATCCGCGTCACCAAGAAAGAAGAGGTGGACGACGCCATCAAGCTGGCGCTGGCCACCAATGACCGACCCGTGGTGATTGACTTTGTGGTGAGCGCCGACGCCATGGTGTGGCCCATGGTCCCGCAGGGTGTGAGCAACAGCGGAGTGCAGTATGCCCGCGATCACGCACCGTCGTGGGACAACGAGGAATAGGGAGGAATGGCAATGACATCACACGTTCTGAGCCTTCTCGTTGAGGACAAGCCGGGTCTGCTGACGCGCGTTGCCGGTCTTTTTGCGCGCCGCGGCTTCAACATCGAATCTCTTGCCGTGGGTCACTCCGAAATCGAGGGTCTCTCGCGAATCACCGTTGTGGTTGACGTGGATCAGCTGCCGCTCGAGCAGGTGACCAAGCAACTCAACAAACTGGTCAACGTGATCAAGGTTGTTGAGCTTGACATCGACCAGTCGGTTCAGCGCGAGCACCTGCTGATCAAGGTCCGCGTTGACAACACCACTCGTTCCGCGGTGCTCGAAGCGGTTACGCTGTTTCGCGCGCGAGTTGTTGACGTCTCGCCCGATGCACTTGTTATTGAGGTCACCGGCGACTCGGGCAAAACGTCGGCTCTTTTGCGCGTTCTTGAGCCCTACGGGATCAAAGAAATCGCCCAGTCCGGCCGGTTGGCCATTGGCCGCGGCGCCAAGTCCATCACCGAACGCGTTTACAAGTAACACCGCACAATCCGTTTTTCACAACTCACGAACCACATAAACCCAAGGAGAAGTACAGTGCTGGAAATTCACTACGACAAGGATGCAGACCTCGAGCTCATCAAGGGCAAGAAGGTTGCCATCATCGGCTACGGCTCGCAGGGCCACGCCCACGCGCTCAACCTTCACGACTCGGGCGTCGACGTGGTTGTTGGCCTGAAGGCCGGAAGCAAGTCAATCGCCAAGGCCGAAGAGGCGGGCCTCAAGGTCATGACCACGGCCGAGGCAGCAGCATGGGGTGACGTGGTGGTGATTCTCGCTCCCGACCAGGTGCAGCGCTTCCTCTTTGCCGACGACGTCAAGCCCAACCTCACGCCGGGCAAGACCCTGGTCTTTGGTCACGGCTTCAACATCCGTTACGGCTACATTGAAGCTCCCGAGGGCGTTGACGTTATTCTCGTTGCCCCCAAGGGTCCGGGCCACACCGTTCGTCGCGAGTACCAGGCCGGTCGCGGTGTTCCTGTGATCGTTGCCGTTGAGAATGACGCCTCGGGCAAGGCCTGGGACATGGCGTGGTCGTACTCCAAGGCCCTCGGCGCGCTTCGTGCCGGCGGTATCAAGACCACGTTCACCGAAGAGACCGAGACCGATCTCTTTGGCGAGCAGACCGTTCTGTGCGGTGGTACATCGCAGCTCGTCATGTACGGCTACGAGACTCTCGTTGAGGCCGGATACCAGCCCGAAATCGCCTACTTTGAGGTTCTGCACGAACTCAAGCTCATCGTTGACCTCATGTGGGAGGGTGGCATCGCCAAGCAGCGCTGGTCGGTCTCTGACACCGCTGAGTATGGAGACTACGTCTCTGGCCCGCGCGTAATCGACCCGAGTGTGAAAGAGAACATGAAGGCCGTTCTCGCCGACATTCAGGACGGCACGTTTGCCAAGCGCTTCATTGCTGACCAAGACGCCGGTGCGCCCGAGTTCAAGGCGCTTCGCGAGAAGGGTGCTCAGCACCCCATCGAGGCCGTCGGTCGCAACCTGCGCGAAATGTTCGCCTGGCGTCCCCAGGACAAGGATTACACCGAGGGTTCGGCCGCTCGCTAGACAGTCGCGCCAGATGAGCAAACAGGATGATGATGCCCTGACCTGGGCAGGTGACCCCGATCGGGACACCACCAACATCACGTGGAGTGCTCCGAAGGCACGCAAGTCGTCGACCAGTCGTTCGTCGAGTGGCGGGTTGAGTAGGCCACAAAGTGGCCGTATCGAAACCCCTGGTAAAGCTCGTTCGTCGAGTGGCGGCGTAGCCGCTGTATCGAGACGGAAGAAAGATGGTTTCGATACGCCGACTGCGTCGGCTACTCAACCAGCGACGACGAACGCGAACGTTGAGCTGATTGTCACGGCCGTTTTTGCCGCGTGCTACCTGCTCATCACCGTTGCGTGGCTGATTGTGGCGCTCCGTAACCCGCTCGCGATTGCCGACCCTGTGGGCAACGCCATGTTCACCCTGGGACTGTGGGCCGCGGTTGCGGCCGGGCCTCTCGTGTGCGGCGGCATCGTTGTTCTGGCCAAGCACCAGTCACTGCTCAAGCGATTGCTGCTTTTTGTGCTCGGCATCCTGGTTCTCATTCCGTGGCCGTATCTGGCGTGGGCATCGTGAGCGCCGCATCAACTTCGGGAATCAGTGAAGAGAAACGCCCGGTTCCCGGCGGGGCTCCTTTGGCGGTGTGGCTCATCGCTCGCATCGTCACAATCGTCGTGTCGTTCCTGCTCTTCGGATATGCCGCGTGGTCAGGTGTTGGAAACTTCTTGGGTGTTCAGAATCAGAGC
>DBCH01000004.1:9274-16866 GCA_002292955.1 Microbacteriaceae bacterium UBA963
CGCATGCGTGTGAGCCACACGGTGTTTACGTTTGCCGTAGGTTTCGCGATTGTCTCGGTGGTCACCCTGAACATCGTGCTGGCACTGCCCCAGACAGCGATTTATGCCACCTAAGCCGCCGGTTAGACTGGCGAGACACGCACTTTCGCGGGTCTTGCCCCTCTCAGAGAGATGAACGCACACTTGACTAAGCCCATCGTTGTGATTGCCGAAGAGCTGTCGCCCGCCACCATTGAGGCGCTCGGGCCAGACTTCGACGTGCGCTCGGTCGACGGCACTGATCGCAAGGCACTTCTCGAAGCGGTTCAGGCGGCGGCGGCCATTCTGGTTCGCAGTGCCACGCAGGTTGACGCGGAGGTTATTGCGGCTGCCTCCAACCTCAAGGTGATTGCTCGCGCCGGCGTGGGACTCGACAATGTCGACATCAAAACGGCCACCACGGCTGGCGTCATGGTGGTCAACGCGCCCACGTCGAACATCATCTCGGCCGCCGAGCTCACCATCGGCCACATCCTCAGCCTTGCTCGCTTTATTCCTGCCGCCCACGCTGCTCTCGCCAAGGGCGAGTGGAAGCGCAGCTCGTTTACGGGCACCGAGCTTTACGAAAAGACCATCGGCATCATTGGGCTCGGTCGCATTGGCGCGCTCATCGCCGCGCGCATGCAGGCTTTTGGAACGCGCATTGTGGCGTTCGATCCCTATGTGACATCTGCTCGCGCTCAGCAGCTGGGCGTCGAACTGCTCACGCTCGACGAACTTCTGGCCGAGAGTGACTTCATCACCATTCACATGCCCAAGACTCCCGAGACCACCGGCATGATCAGCAAACCGCAGCTGGCCAAGATGAAAAAGACCGCGTTTGTGGTCAACGTGGCGCGCGGTGGTCTGATCGACGAGGCGGATCTGTATGAGGCCCTCACCACCGGCGTGATTGCCGGGGCCGGGCTCGACGTTTTTGTGAGCGAACCGCCCAAGGGCTCCAACCTGCTCGACCTCCCGAACGTTGTGGTGACACCCCACCTTGGCGCCTCAACCGATGAGGCGCAGGAGAAGGCGGGCGTCTCGGTGGCCAAGTCGGTGCGCCTGGCCCTGGGTGGGGATCTGGTTCCCGACGCCGTGAACGTGGCCGGTGGCGTGATTGACCCGAGCGTGCGCCCGGGCATCCCGCTCATGGAGAAGCTGGGTCAGGTGTTCTCCGGTCTCGCGCACTCCAGCCCTGTCACGAGCGTTGAGGTTGAGGTTCGCGGTGAGATTGCCGAACACGACGTGAAGGTACTCAAGCTGGCCGCCCTCAAGGGAATCTTCACGAACGTGGTGAGCGAGAGCGTCTCCTACGTGAACGCTCCGCTTCTGGCCGAGCAACGGGGCATCGAGGTGCGCCTCACAGTTGAGCCTGAATCACCCGATTTCCGCAACCTGCTCAGCATTCGCGGTGCCCTCAGTGATGGGTCTCAGGTGCAGGTGGGTGGCACACTCGTGGGAACCAAGCAGATCGAGAAGATCGTCGACATCAACGGCTATGAGGTCGATGTTCCCATCGATGATCACCTGATCATCATGCAGTACACCGACCGGCCGGGAATCGTGGCGGTGTACGGCAAAGAGTTCGGCGACGCCAAGATCAACATCGCGGGCATGCAGATTGCGCGCGACAAGCAGGGCGGCAAGGCACTGAGCGTCCTCACGGTCGACTCGCCCGTTCCCGCCACACTGCTTGAGAAGGTGCGCACGGCCATCGAGGCCGACGTCATGCTCGAGATTGACATTACGGAGTAACCCCATGGCACAGACCATCAAACTTGCGGTAATTCCCGGCGACGGCATCGGCCCTGAGGTGATTGATCAGGCGGTGCGCGTGCTCGACGCCGTGGCTCCCGGCTCCGGTGTCACCTTCGACAAGACGCACTTCTCACTGGGAGCCGACCGCTATCTGGCCACGGGCGACGTACTGAGCGACGCCGACCTTGCCTCCATTGCCACGCACGATGCGATTCTGCTCGGTGCCGTGGGCGGTAAGCCCAACGACCCCAACATTCCCGCGGGAATCATTGAGCGCGGCTTGCTGCTCAAGCTGCGTTTCTCCATGGACCAGTATGTGAACCTGCGCCCCACCAAGGTGTACCCCCAGATCGAGACGCCGTTGGCCAACCCCGGCGCGGTGGATTTTGTGGTGGTGCGCGAAGGCACCGAGGGTCCCTACGCCGGCAACGGCGGGCGCTTCCGCACCGACACCCCGCACGAGGTGGCCACCGAGGTGTCGATCAACACGGCCTTCGGCGTTGAGCGCGTCGTGCGCTACGCCTTCGAGCTCGCCGCCAAGCGCCCGCGTCAGAAGCTCACCTGGGTACACAAGACCAACGTGCTCACTAGTGCCGGTCAGCTCTGGACGTGGGTCGTGGGCAAAGTAGCCGCCGAGTTCCCGCAGATTGAGGTGGACTACCTGCACATCGATGCGGCCACCATCTTCTTTGTCACCGACCCGGCACGCTTCGACGTGATTGTGACAGACAACCTGTTTGGCGACATTATCACCGATCTCGCCGGCGCCATCAGCGGCGGTATTGGGCTTGCGGCGAGTGGAAACATTAATCCCGAGAACGCGTTTCCGAGCATGTTTGAGCCGGTGCACGGCTCGGCGCCCGACATCGCGGGCCAACATAAAGCCGACCCCACGGCCGCCATCCTGTCGGTCGCCATGCTGTTTGAGCACTTTGGTCAGCCGGATGCCGCGGCACGAATCCAGGCCGCCGTGGAGGCCGACGTCCAAGATCGTGGCGAAGGTGCCCGAACAACCAGCGAGGTCGGCGACGCCATCCTCGCCCGACTGAAGTAAGACGGAGGGCCGCGCAATGACGCCGGACAAACTTTCGAAGGTAGATGAGACCGCCTTTCCGCTCAACTTTGCCCTCACGCCGAGCGCGGAGTTGCGCCACGAGATGGAGCGCGAAGAGATTCTGGCCGACCCGGGATTTGGCAAGCACTTCACCGATCACATGGTGACCATCGACTGGTCGCTCGATCAGGGATGGCACGAGGCGCGCGTCACCCCCTACGGGCCGCTCGTCCTCGACCCGGCGGCGGCTGTGCTGCACTACGGCCAAGAGGTCTTCGAGGGACTCAAGGCTTATCGGCACGCGGACAACTCGATCTGGGGGTTCCGCCCTGAGTCCAACGCGCTCCGCATGCAGCGTTCCGCGCACCGCCTCGCTCTGCCGGAGTTGTCGGTCTCTGACTTCATTGAGTCGCTCAAGCAGCTGATTGCCGTGGACGGCGATTGGGTGCCCTCAGCGCCCGAGACGAGCCTGTACTTTCGACCCTTCATGATTGCCAACGAGGTGTTTCTCGGCGTGCGCGCGGCGCACCGCGTGAGCTACATGGTGATTGCCAGTCCGGCCGGCGCGTACTTTGCGCAGGGCGTGGCACCCGTCAAGATTTGGCTCACCGAAGACTATTCGCGTGCGGGTCGCGGTGGCACGGGTGCCGCCAAGTGCGGCGGAAACTATGCGTCGTCGCTGCTGCCGCAGGTGGAAGCCTACGAAAACGGCTGCGCCCAGGTGCTCTTCCTCGATGCCGAGACGGGCACGCACATCGATGAACTCGGTGGCATGAACATTTTCTTCGTGCACAAGAGCGGCAAGCTCATCACGCCCGCGCTCTCCGGAACGATTCTTCCGGGAATTACGCGCGACAGCATCCTCACGCTCGCGCGCGACCGCGGTCTTGAGGTTGAGGAGCGCAACGTGAGCATTCACGAGTGGAAAGACGGCGTGGCCAGCGGCGACATCACCGAGGTGTTTGCCTGCGGCACGGCCGCCGTGATTACCCCCATTGGCGCTCTGGTGAGCCGTGACTTCACGATTGGTGATGCCGACGCACCTGCCGGCGAGCTCACCATGAGTCTGCGCAAAGAGCTCACTGACATTCAGTACGGCCGCCTGCCCGATCGCCACGGCTGGCTCACTCGGCTCGACGCATGACCAATTACCCGGTCACGCAGGCGTCGGGCGCCGATGTGCGCGTGCGCTTCTGCCCGTCGCCCACGGGCACGCCGCACGTGGGTCTGATCCGCACGGCGCTGTTCAACTGGGCGTATGCGCGTCACACGGGCGGCACGTTCATTTTTCGCATCGAAGACACCGATGAAGCCCGCGATAGCGAAGAGAGCTACGAGCAGATCATCGATGCCCTCAACTGGCTGGGTCTCACCTGGGACGAGGGTATTGACGTGGGTGGTCCCCACGAGCCCTACCGCCAGTCACAGCGCTTCGACATCTACGCCGACGTGGTGGCCAAGTTGGTGGAGACCGGCAAGGTCTACGAGAGCTTCTCGACCGGTGAAGAAATTGAGGCACGCAACCTCGCCGCCGGCCGCGACCCCAAAGTGGGCTACGACAACTTTGATCGCGACCTCACCGACGAGCAGAAGGCCGCCTTCCGCGCTGAGGGGCGCGAGCCGGCCCTGCGCCTGCGTGTGCCCGACGAAGACATCACCTTCACAGACCTCGTGCGCGGCGAGATCACCTTTCCCGCCGGATCGTTTCCCGACTTCGTTGTGGTGCGCCCCAACGGGCATCCGCTCTATACGCTTGTGAACCCGGTGGACGACGCCATCATGCGCGTCACCCACGTGCTGCGCGGCGAAGACCTGCTCAGCTCAACCCCGCGGCAGATTGCGCTGTATCACGCGCTGATTGATGCGGGCGTGGCCACGCATGTGCCGCGCTTCGGCCACCTGCCGTACGTGATGGGGGAGGGCAACAAGAAACTCTCCAAGCGCGACCCCGAGTCGAACCTATTTCACCACCGCGACCGCGGCTTCATTCCCGAGGGACTGCTCAACTACCTCGCACTGCTCGGCTGGTCGCTCACGCACGACCGCGATGTGTTTAGCAAGCAGGAGATGATTGCCGCTTTCGACGTGGAGAGTGTGAACCCCAACCCGGCACGCTTCGACCTCAAGAAGGCCGACGCCATCAACGGCGATCACATCCGGTTGCTTGAGTTGGCCGACTTCACCGACCGCCTGTTGCCCTACCTCTGGGCGGCCGACGTGGTGGGGGAGAACCTCACGGCCGAGCAGGAGCGCGTTCTTGAGGCCGTGGCACCTCTGGTTCAGACGCGCATGAACGTGCTGAGCGAAGCCCCCGGGCTGTTGGCGTCGTTCTTTGTGACGAGCGATCAGCTGGAGTACGCCCCGGATGCGCTGGCGAGCGTGGGCGACGACGCGGCTTCGGTTGTGTCTGCGGGCACTGCTGCCCTGGAAGCCGTGGCCGAGGACGCTTGGACCACCGAGAACATTCAGGCCGCGCTCAACGCGTCGCTGATCGAGCAGATGGAGCTCAAGCCCCGTGTGGCGTTTGGCCCGTTGCGCGTGGCGCTCTCGGGTGCGCGCATCAGCCCTCCACTGTTTGAGTCGATGGAGATTCTCGGCAAGGCGGAGACGCTCGCCCGGCTCGCCCGTTTGGCGTCAACACTCTGAACGTCGCTGGTTGAGTAGCGCCGCAGGTGCTTTTGCCGCTGGTTGAGTAGCGCCGCAGGCGCGTATCGAAACCGTATGGTTGGCACGGCGGCCGGCGCTTGGGGTAGTCTTGACTCTTGGACAAGGCTTCGGTTTTGCCCTTGGGGTATGGTGTAATTGGCAACACGGCTGATTCTGGTTCAGTTGTTCTTGGTTCGAGTCCAGGTACCCCAGCAAGTAAAAACCCCCGCGTTTGCGGGGGTTTCGTCATTCTTGCGCTGCCGTCTCCACAGATACGCATCGCGGCGACTCTCCACAGACTGCCTACTGGACGAGTCTGGTATCACGGTGGTACCGTATCCTCATGGCCATGACACTTCGACTCACGGAACAGCAGGACGCCACGCTGACGCGCTTGGCGCAAGACCAGGGAATCAGCAAGCAAGAAGCCGTGACCCGCGCAATTGATGAGTTTCTCGAAAGGCGACTTCACAAGGGAGACGTTAAGAAGGCAATCGCAGAAGTGTTGAAAGAACACAGCGATCTTCTCGACGAACTCTCGCGCACCTAAATGAGCTCAGATCCACGTATTCGATACATCGACATCGAAGACATTGCAGCGCTCATTGCTCACTTAGGAATTGGTCCCATTCGTGACGTCGGACTAATCGAATCATCGCTCCATCGTCCTCGAGCCGTGGTTTTCGGAATGGAAACGTACCCCGATTTACTCGAAAAGGCGGCTGCGCTGCTGCACTCCTTGGCGCGAAATCACGCCCTGTTCGACGGCAACAAACGAATTGCTTGGGCGTCAATGGCCCTCTTTCTTCGCCTTAACGGGCTGCGCGTGCGCGCCAACACTTTAGAGAATCTCGAGTTCATGCTCGCGTGCGCGCGCGGTGACCTCGAACTCGAGCAGATGACCGACTGGCTCAGAGAGCACTCCGAGCCAGTCGCGTAACTCTCTATTCGTAGAAGCGGTAAAGGCTCTGCGTAATGACGGCCGGTTTCTCCGAGCCCTCCACCTCAATAACCTGGTCAACGCCCAACTGAACGCCGCCGGCAACCTCGGTGATGCTCGCAATCTTTGCGCCCATGCGAATCTTGGCACCAGCCTTCACGGGCGTCACAAAGCGCACCTTGTCGAGGCCATAGTTGACCTTGGTCTCGCAGTCGGTCACGTCGAGCAGCTTGGTCCACATCGGAATGGCCAGCGACAGCGTGAGGAAGCCGTGCGCGATGGGGCCACCGAACGGACCGGTCTTGGCGCGTTCCACATCAACGTGAATCCACTGGTGGTCATCAGTGGCATCGGCGAACGTGTTGATGCGGTCTTGATCAACGGTGATCCATTCGGAGAAGCCGAGGTCGGCGCCCTCCATGCCGCGAAGTTCGGCAAAGGTAACGGAAGTGGTCATCATTTCTCTTTCTCTGTGTGTTGGGGTGGAGCAAAAAACTGAACCTAGACGAAGGCGCCTTTGCCGGTGATGGCGCGACCCACAACGAGACTGTTGATCTCGTGGGTGCCCTCGTAGGAGTAAACCGCCTCGGCATCGGCAAAGAATCGGGCCACGTCATGCTCGAGCAGAATGCCGTTGCCGCCGGCAACCTCACGGGCCAGCGCCACCGTCTCGCGCAGTTTGAGGCTCGTGAACATCTTGGTCATGGCCGAGTTCTCATCGGTGTAGGCGCCGGCGGCTTCTCGCTGAGCCAGCCGCACGGTCATGGCCAGCGATGCCGTGACATTCGCCAGCATGGCCGCCAACTTTTCCTGCACCAACTGGAAGTGAGCAATCTTCTTGCCAAACTGATCACGCTCGGTGGTGTACCGAACGGCTGCCTCGTAGGCACCGGCCATGGCGCCGCACGCAATCCACGCCACAATTGATCGGGTGTTGCCCAGCAACCGGGCCACATCGGCGAACGAGTTCACGTTGGCCAGCCGTGTGTCATCGCTCACCCGAACGTCGTTGAGCACGATGTCAAAGTTCTGCATGATCCGCAGGGCAATCTTGCCTTCCATCTTGGTGAGCGTCACGCCGGGGGCGTCCTGGGGTACGAGAAAAACCTTGACCTCGCCGTCCGCGGTGTCACGAGCAAACACGGCAAGCGTGTTCGCCATTCCCGCGCCACC
>DBCH01000124.1:0-16997 GCA_002292955.1 Microbacteriaceae bacterium UBA963
GTGGCCGAGAACAACAGGCGCTGTCCGTCGGGATCGGTCTGGCGCAAAATGCGCTGAACGGGTTCCAGGAATCCGAGGTCGCACATGTGATCGGCCTCATCCAGCACCGTGATGCTGATGTGTGAGAGATCGATCATGCGCTGTTCAACAAGGTCTTCAAGACGACCGGGCGTGGCAATAAGGATGTCTACACCCTTGCGCAGACTGAGCACCTGCTTGTGCTGGGGAACGCCGCCATAGATCGTGGTGGTGAACAGCCCCACCGAGCGAGCGATGGGCTGAATCGTGCGGTCGATCTGCATGGCCAGCTCGCGCGTGGGCGCCATGATTAGCGCGCGGGCGGGGCGCCCCTGCTTGCGGCCCGTGGGACCGTCGGCAAGGAGACGCTCAACCAGCGGTGCGCCGAAAGCAATGGTCTTACCCGATCCCGTGCGACCGCGACCCAGTACGTCGCGACCGGTCAGGATGATGGGAATGGTGGCAGCTTGAATGGGGAACGGGCTGGCTGCGCCGAGCTGCGCCAGCTGGCGGCAAATGTTGTCGCCCAAGCCGAGGTCACCAAACGAGATTCCGTCCATGTCTTCGGGGGCCACAACGGCCGCGTCGAGACGGTCGAGCACAACATCCTCGGGGGGCGTAAAGCCGCCCGAGCGCTGATCGCGGTCGTCGCGGTCACGGCCACGGGGGCGCGCGTCGCGGTCATCCCGGAATCGATCGTTAC
Organism: Microbacteriaceae bacterium UBA963; assembly: GCA_002292955.1. Taxonomy (GTDB): domain Bacteria; phylum Actinomycetota; class Actinomycetes; order Actinomycetales; family Microbacteriaceae; genus UBA963. The sequence continues at coordinate 722 of DBCH01000124.1, forward strand.
GCGGCCGGTCCGTGCGTGGGCGGTCATCGCGGCTGAAACGGGACGAGCCACGCTCGTCACGGTCGGTGCGAGCAGCCGGACGGCGGTCATCACGTTCGTCGCGTGAGCGGTCGGTGCGTGGTCGGTCGTCGCGGCCACGGGCCGGACGCTCAGCGCCGTCACGCCCGCGATAGTCACGGGGCTCGCGGTCATCGCGACCACGGGTATCAGTGGCGCGGTTGTCGCGGACACGACCGGCGCTGCGCTCATAACCAGCACCGCGCTCACGGCTGTCGTCACGGTCGCGGGTCTCCCGGCGATCGCCAAATTCGGCGGCGCGACGCTCCGCGCGGGGGCCGCTGGGGGCACGCGTGTCGCGTTCGGCACGTCCGGCGCGCGGACGTTCGTCGCGATCGTAACGCGAGGGGCCACGCTCGTCACGGCCACGCTCGTCACGGTCACGGTCGTCGCGCGAACCGGCAAAGCCGCCGGTCCTGGGTGCGCGTTTAGCGGGGGCGCCGGTAGATGCGCCTCCCCGAGAGGTTGACTTGGGGCCACCCGCACGAGCGCCGAAGCGCGATCCGGAACGTTCGCCGGAATCGGCCGTGTCTGGGGTTCCCGCGCCAGCCGACTTGTGTCGAGGCTTGGCCTTTTTCGGGGCGAAACGGGGATCGTAGTTTTTGGGCGCACGAGCACCCGTGGATGATTTGGGCATGACGAACTGCTTTCGTATGAATATGCGATGCGTGTTTCTGCTGCGAAACAGTGGCTACTTTCTCGGCCAACCTGACTCACACAAAACCGCTAAACGCACGGGCGTCATGCAACCGACCTTCCCAGTGTACCCGCAAATACGCCAATCGCCCCCACCGCGGTGTGATGGAGGCGATTCGCGTTCACTTCTTCTTTGTGCGTCGGACCCGCAGGTCCGTTAACGCTAGTCGGCCATGGGCGCCGGAATGCCCTCTGTCTTGCCCGTGACAGCTCTCTTTCCGCTGTTCGCACGCTTTCCACCGGTGGCGCGCTTTGAGGCGCGCTTGGCGCGACGCCGTTCGCGCGATCCCTCAACAAGGTTGTAGAGAACGGGGAGCACGACCAGCGTGAGCACGGTGGACGAGATGAGTCCACCAATAACGACGATGGCGAGCGGCTGAGAAATAAAGCCTCCCGAGCCCGTCAGGCCCAGACCCAACGGCAGGAGAGCGAACACGGTAGCCAGGGCCGTCATGAGAATCGGGCGAAGACGGCGGCTAGATCCCTCGATCAGAGCCTCCCGAACGGGAAGCCCCTTGCGCCGGTACTGGTTGACCAGGTCGATGAGAACGATGGCGTTGGTCACCACGATTCCCACGAGCATCAGAACACCAATGAGCGACGCAACGCCGAGCGGAATGCCGGTGACCACCTGAAGCACGATAGCCCCCGTGGCGGCGAAGGGAATCGACACCAGCAACAGCAGTGGCTGAAGCAACGAGCGGAACGTTGCCACCATGATCACGTAGACCACCAGAATGGCCGCGAGGAGGGCGAGGCCCAGCTGAGTAAACGCGGTCTGCTGGTCTGAGGTTGCTCCGCCCACGGTCGCGGCCGCGCCGGCCGGGAGGTCGATCTTGGCGAGCGCTTGGCTAACGGCAGCGCTTGCCGTACCGAGGTCGGCGCTGTTTGGTGTCACCGTGACCGTGGCGCTGCGCTGACCCTTGACCGTCGTAACGGTAGTGGGGCCGTCGGCGAGGCCGATTGTTGCCAGAGTGTCCAGGCGAACCGGTCCGCGCGCCGTGGGAATCTCGAGCGCCTGCAGTTCAGCGAGGGTCGCCGGCGGCGAATCGTAGGCGATGTAAACGTTGAGAAGGGATCCGTCGATCTCCACGGTACCGACCGAACCGGGACGCGTCTGCGCCGAAACCACGGCGGCCAGGGCTACCTCGCTATATCCGGCAGCGGCTGCCTTATCGCGATCCACCGAGACAGAGATGAACGGACGCGACGCACTGAGGTTGGTTGCCACCTGCTTGACCACAGACAGGTCGCGCATCGCGCTGGCTACGGTTTCCGTGGCCTCGGTGAGCTTCTCGGCAGACGGCGCCGTGATGCGCAACGCGATATCGGAGCTGCCTCCGAAACCACTGCTCGAGGCAATGGTGACGGTGTCGATGGGAACGACCTTGGCAATGTTGGTTCGTGCGTCGGCCTGAATGAGTTCTTGCTTAACCGATGGGTCGGTGGTCACCGAATACGTGATCTTGGTGTCGCCTCCGCCCACAAAAGCGTCGCGGAGCGCGTTGCCGCTGGAGCCCACAGACGCCTGGACAATTGACACGCCAGGAGTGTCGGCGAGGGCCTGTTGCACCTTGACAGACTGTGCATCTTGTGCCTCGAGCGATGAACCGGCAGGAATTTCCTGGGTGACCGTGAAGGTGTTTTGTCCTGAGGACCCCAAGAAGTTGGTCTGCATGAACGGAACCAGGGCAACGGTTCCACCCAGAACAGCGATGGCGAGCACCAGGGTGAGTGCGCTGTATTTGAGGGTCCAGTTGAGGATGGGTTGATATCCGCGGCGCAACAGGCCGGGCTTCTCTTCGCCCGAGGCTTGCTCGGCCTCGATCTCCTTGGCTTCCGCGGAATCGCTGAGTCCCTTACGAGCCAAGCGCTTCAGCTTCCATTCACCGGTGGGGCGAAGGAACCAGTACGCGAGCACGGGAACGATGGTGAGCGACACGAGGAGCGAGGCCACGAGGGCAATGGTGATGGTGAGTGCGAACGGCCGGAAAAGCTCACCCGTGACACCGCTCACAAACGCAATGGGGAGGAACACGGCCACAGTGGTTGCGGTCGACGCGGTCACCGCACCGGCAACCTCACGAACGGCGTCGACAATGACCTTCTCTTTGTCGATTCCGGGAACAAGACGACGCTTGATGTTTTCGATAACCACGATCGAGTCGTCAACGACGCGACCAATGGCAATCGTGAGGGCACCCAGCGTGAGGATGTTCAGCGTGTAGTTGGCGGACTGGAGGCCAATGAACGTGATGAGCACCGACGTCGGAATGGAGATGGCAGTCACGATGGTGGATCTCACCGACATGAGGAAGATCAGAATGATGATGACGGCGAAGATGAGGCCGAGCAGACCCTCTTGAGTCAGCGACTCAATGGACTTCTCAATGAAGGGGGCCTGGTCAAAGACGACCGTGAATGTGGCGTTGTTCCCCAGTGACGATTCCAGCTCCGGCAAGAGGGCGTTGACCGCCTTCGACACATCCACCGTGTTTGCCGTCGGCAGCTTGGTGATTGCCAAGGAGAGCGCGGGCTTTCCGTTGACGCGCGAGATGGTTGTCTGCGGATCCGTTCCCAGAGACACGGTGGCCACATCTCCGATGGTCTTGAGTCCCGACGGCGTGGAGACCGCGATGGGCAAAGCCGCAATTGCTTCGGTGCTCGAGAGGCGCTCACCAATCTGGATCGACAGAGTGGTGTCGTTCTCGGTGATGAGTCCACCGGGGATCAGAAGTCCGTTGTTATCCAGCGTGGTTATGAGGTCGCTCACGCTAATGCCGTTGGCCTGCATGGTGGCGAGGTCTGGTGTGATGACGACGCGCTGCTTTGGTGCGCCAATGAGCTCGACGTTGCGCACACCCGAAAGATCCTTGATCTTCTGGACAGTGGAGTTGCGCAGGTCGTTGGCCAGCGTGAGGTCATCAACATCAGCCGAAACGGCCACCTGCATGATGGGGAAATCGCCCAAAGACCCGGTGATGACCTGTGGGTCGACGCCATCTGGAAGTTGCGACTTGATGCGACTAATGGCTTGGTTGATTTTCTGCTCGCTGAGCAGGAGGTCGGTGCCGTAGACAAACGAGACCGAGATCAGGCTGAGGTTGGTGCTCGAGGTGGCCGTGGTGTTGTCGACGTTGGGGACGCCCGCAATGGCGGCCTCAAGAACGGACGAGACGTCCTGGTTGACCACATCGGGAGCGGCCCCGGGATAGGTGGACAGCACCGCCAGCTGAGGGAACTGGATCGACGGTGCGAGCTCTTGCTTCAAGCCCGAAAGAGCAAGCCCACCAAACACCGCGACGATGACGGTAATGAGGGCGATGAGAGCGCGGTTACGCATGCTGGCCTTGGCAAGAAGAAACATGGGGCGAGTCTGACAGGTTTCCGAGAAGTGAAAATGTGATTTCTCTGAGAGAGGACAAAGAAAGGCGTTTGGTCGCGTCGCTCCCGAGGAGTAGTGTCACACCTCGTGAGCCCAAAGAAGAAGGACGCTGCGCCCGACGAGATTAAGTCGGCCAAGAACTTCATCATTGGCGACCCGCTGCCGACCAAACAACTCTCGGGTGAGCTTCTGCCCAAGAAGATTGCGCTGCCCATTTTTGCGAGCGACGCGTTGTCGTCTGTTGCTTACGCTCCGCAGGAAATCGTGTTGATCCTGCTCATCGGTGGATTGTCGTTTCTCAGCTTTGCTCCCTGGATTGCCGCTTGCGTGATCCTGCTGATGACCGTGGTGGTGCTCAGCTACCGTCAGCTCATCAAGGCGTACCCGTCGGGTGGTGGCGACTACGAAGTGGCGCACAAGAACCTCGGCGAGAAAGCCGGAGTCGTTGTGGCTTCGGCCCTGCTCGTTGACTACGTGATGACGGTTGCCGTTTCGGTAGCGGCTGGCGTTGACAACATCATTTCGGCCCTCCCGTTCCTCAACCCGTGGCGAGTATGGATTGCCGTAGGTTTTGTCGTGATTCTGGCCGCAATGAACCTTCGCGGTATTCGCGAGTCCGGCAAGGCCTTCGCCATCCCCACGTATCTCTTTATTGGCAGCGTGGTGCTGATGATCGTGGTGGGCCTCGTGCGCACCATCCTGGGCGATGCACCGGTCGCCGAAACCGCCGAGTTCGGCGTTCAGGGCGAAAGCATTGCCCAAGCCGCCATCGTGCTCCTGCTCTTGAGAGCGTTTGCCAGTGGGTGTTCTGCGCTGACCGGCGTGGAGGCAATCGCCAACGGTGTACCCGCGTTCCGCGCACCCAAAGTGAACAACGCCCGAACGACGCTGCTCATGATGGGCGGAATCGCCATCACCCTGTTTGCCGGACTGGTCACCATGGCCCTGATTTCTGGGGTCAAGTACGCGGAGAACGCCTGTCACCTCGTGGGCTTTGCGAATTGCGAGACCGCACCGCAGCGATCCCTCATCGCTCAGATCGCGGCGGCGACGTTCGGCAACAACTCAATACTTTTCTTTGTGGTCCAGGCCGGAACGGCCCTGATTCTCCTGCTGGCAGCAAACACGGCCTTCAATGGCTTCCCCCTGCTGGGTGGCGTCTTGGCTCGCGACGGTTACGCCCCGAAGGCGCTCGAAAACCGCGGCGACCGGCTCATTTACTCAAACGGAGTCATCGCACTCGCACTTGTCGCCATCGGGATTCTGGTCGCCTTCCAAGCCAACCTCACCACCCTCATTCAGCTCTACATCATCGGCGTTTTTCTGTCGTTTACCCTGGGGCAATCCGGAATGGTGAGGCACTGGATTCGGCTTCTGCGAACGAAGCCCGAAAAAACGCGGAACATTCGCGCAAGCTTGGCCATCAACATCACGGGCGCTGTGTTCACGTCCACAGTTCTTATCGTGGTGACCGTCACGAAGTTCACGCACGGTGCATATCTGGTGTTTATCGCCATGCCGATCCTTTACTTCCTCATGATTGGCGTGAACCGGTACTACCGTGACGTGACTCGCGAGGTTGCCGTGGATGCCGAGACGACGTTCGGCGCGAAGGGCGACCACGCCATCGTGCTGGTGGGCAAGATGCAAAAGCCCGCCTTGAAGGCTCTCGACTACGCCATCTCGGGCAGGCACGACAGTCTCGAAGCCGTGCACATTTCCGTCAGCGAGATGGCAACAGCCCAACTCGAACTTGACTGGATTCGCTGGAACATCCACGTTCCGCTCCGCATCATCAGCTCTCCCTATCGCGACCTTTCGTGGCCGCTCATCGAGCACATCCGCAAGCACCAGAAGGAGCACGGTAGCGAGATTGTGACGATCTACCTGCCCCAGTACATCGTGGGGCACTGGTGGGAGCATCTGCTGCACAACCACCGCGCCAACCGCATGCGCAACAAGCTCATGATGCAAAAGGGCGTGTCCATTGCGCTCGTGCCCTGGTTGCTCGACTCGTCGACGTTGGTTTATGGTCGTCGCTCTCGAGTTGTCGCTGGCGATGCACGGCGCGGCGACCCTCGCACGCCTCCCGTACGCTCCCAGCTCACGCCCGAAACCGTGGAGGTTTCGTCCCCGCGTCGCCGACGACGCTCGAGCAACGCCAAGGACTAGACCGTGTGGCTGAGCCTGCTGGCCGTCGCCCTAGGTGGCGTGCTCGGCACGGGAGCGCGATGGGGCGTAGATGCCCTCCTCCCCACCGCGTCTCCCGGCACGCTGAGCGTCTCCACGATTGTGGTGAACGTCGTCGGCTCGTTTGTGCTCGGTTTGCTCGTTGCCACGCTGTGGTGGCGCCCGGGAGTGCCGTTATGGCTCAAGGCGGGTGTGGGCACGGGCCTTTTGGGGTCGTTCACGACCTTTAGCGCAATTACTGTCAATGCGATTGCCGGGGCGCTCGAGGCCAACCTGCCCGCTGTGGTTGGGTCGGTTCTTCTCTCGACGGTCTTGGGGCTTCTTGCCGCCTGGGGAGGACTGTCGCTCGGCACAAAGCTCCTCGGACGGGGCGAGACGCAACCGCCCAGAATTCCCGACGGTGGGGCCGACCTATGATCACCGAACCCCTCTTTGTTGTCGTCCTCCTCTCGGGCGCCGCCGGAGCCCTTCTGCGCTTCGGCCTCTCCCGCGCGATTCCTGTGGCAGACCGCCCTCACAACGTTCCGCGCGCCGTGCTCATCGTTAACGTGGTGGGTAGTTTTCTCGCCGGGGTGGCGCTTGCCCTCACCCAGACCGACGTCATGCCCGCGGTGGCGGGTGTGGTGATCATCACCGGCCTGTGCGGAGGGCTCACCACCTTTAGCACCTTCGCCGTTGAGACCGTTGAGCTGGTGATGCAGGGTCGGGCCCGAGTGGCCGCCCGGTCGATTGCACTCAATCTGGTGCTCGGAGTGGCCGCCGCCGCGTTGGGCTACTTGCCCACGCTGGTCTTTGCCTTCTAACGTGACCCTGTGGGGTGGGCGGGAAGAATTCCTAGAGTGCGATGTTCAGTTGCTTGGCGATTTTCTTGCAACGGTTCTGGATTGACTTAGTTCCCGCCTGATTGGCCTTCCTGATCCGCGGAATAAAGTCCTGAAGCAAGTCCGGGTCACGCTGCGCAAAATCAGCCGCCGCCTGAAAGCCGTAGTAACCCACAATCTTGCTCTTGTCTGTTTCTGCCCACATCATGATGACCTCGTAGGCCCTTCTTCTCTCGGCTGTGGTCAAATCCGCATGAACCAGCAATTGAGGAACGTGCCAGCGAACTTCTTGCTGCGTATAGACCTCGAGATTGTTGAGCATCTCCCGAGCAAAGGGCTTCACGGATTCGGGCTTCTGCTCCGCCACTTTCATGGCAACGTAACTGGCTCTCATGGCGACAACGGGATCATCATCGAGAAAAAGCGTGTAGATCTCCGCGAGACCAGCGGGCGCTGTCAGCAACGCGGTGACGAGCTGATTCGCTTCGCCGACGGAAGTTCTCGTTCCACCGGAAAGAACGCTTTTGACGTCGCTCATTCGACTCCCTCGTTCACCCCATCACGGCTGGTGATATGGACCCCATCAGCACAGCAGTCGTGTCTGAAAAACTCGTGAGACTTCTGGTTAATATACCCAGTCTCTGCATCCCCCGTGGGCGCCCGTGTTAGACTTTTCTCAGTTTTTGAGATTGGGTTCACGCGCCGAATAACATTCGGCGCGTCTCACGTAAAAGGGGCACCCGCATGGGTCGTGGCCGGCAAAAAGCGAAGCACACCAAGGTGGCACGCGAGCTGAAGTATTTCAGCCCCGACACCAACCTGTCTGCGCTCGAACAAGAACTTGTCAAGACGCAAGACGCCAAGCTCGAGGAGAACCTCGCGAAGTGGGCTGACGTGGCCGCCGACGATCAGAACGACGAAACCGCCAAGGCGTAATCGGCAGGCTCGGCGTTTCTCGGGCCCAGCCTGTCCACAGGGTTATTTGCCGGACGTCTTTTTTGTCTTTGCTTTAGCCCGCGCTTTTTCCCGATCCTTTGCCTGAGCGCTGGCAGCAGCAGTGCCTGACTTCACACTCGTGGCGGATTTCTTTGTCGCTACCGCTGTTTTCGAACCCACTTTTTTGGCGGCCGCTGTCGTTTTCGAACCAGCCTTCTTTGCAGCAGTTGTCACCCAGTTCGCGGTCTTCTTGATGGCCGGCGAGGCGGTGGCCCCAACACGCTTGCTGATGCTGACGACAGCAGCCTTCGCCGCGAACCTTGCCCGGCTCTCATTGGCCGAACGGCGAGCCAAAACAGCCGAGGTTTCTGCGGCCGTGTAGGCCCCGCGGGCCATCCAGTAAACACCCAGGCCGCTGACAATCGTGAACAGCAAGATGCCCACCCAACCGGTGAGAATAAAGGGCAGGAGTGTGCTGATGAACGACGTTTTTCCCTGAGCCAGCAGGATACCGGTGAGTAAAGAGCCCACCCCCAGCGTCGTTGAGATACTCATGATGACTATCCAGCGCCAGGCATCTCGTCCGTGCGAGCGCAAGAGAAGCCACTGAGCAATGGGAACAATCAGAATGACCACGAGGATGGCCACGATGACGCCGACCAATACAAACGGGTTTGACCAGTCCGGTTCTCCAAAGGATCCGGGTAAAAGTGCCACAACCCACGCTACGCCCATGGCTATGGTGGTCACGAGAATCCAGCGGCCGGCGGGCACGCGCAGTGGCCCCCGCCGGAGGGCAACGACTTCGCCAATGCCAAGCAGGAGCCCTTGAAAGAGTCCCGTCGCGATGAGGGCCATGAACTGGCGCAATCCGTCCCAGCCCTCGGTCACGGCAAAGGCCACGACGACCGCGGGTGGGATAAAACCCGCGGAAGCAGCCAACACCACGAGAGACAGCCACCACCACAGGGTGCGCAGTGGTGTGCGACGAGCAAGTTTTTTCTTTGCCGAAGCGGCGGTTCGGGTACGCCGAGGAGAGAGCTTCTTGCGAAGCGCCGCCACCCTCTCGCTAACCACCAAACGCTCCCACCAGTCGCACGGCACCCCCGTCGACACCCTTTGCCCCTTGTTCGAACCCGGCGAGATCGCGCGGGGTCAGTGACACCATACCGGCGACCCACGCCGGAATACCCTGTGCGGCCAATAGTGCAACTACCGCTGAGGCCGCGTCGGCCCGAACAATGCCGAACATTCCAACGCCCAAGTTCCACGTGCCTTCGGTGGATTCAAGGGAGTCGCCCGACATGTCGGCCAGCACGCGGAATACGGCCGGAGGGTTCCACGTGGAACGGTCCACCTCTACCCACGATCCTTGCGGCAAAACGCGAGCCAGATTGGCGGCAATACCGCCGCCGGTCACGTGACTGAACGCGTGCACCGTGGGTCCGACTTCGGCGTCGGCCAGCAGGCTGATCAGGGGGCTCGTGTAGAGGCGCGTGGGTTCGAGCAAAACCTCGCCCACCACACCACCGAGTTCGTCCGACGTGTCCGTCATGGCGATCTTCTTCTTGGTCAGGATGTGACGCACCAGCGAGTAGCCGTTGGAGTGCAGTCCGCTCGAGGCCATGGCAATCACCACGTCGCCGTTGGTCACGCGCTCGGCGCCCAAAAGGTTATCGGCTTCAACCGCGCCCACGGCGGCTCCGGCAACGTCGTAGTCGTCGGGGCCAAGGAGGCCCGGGTGCTCCGCGGTTTCGCCACCGACGAGTGCCGTGCCCGTCTCGGCACAGGCCCGAGCGATGCCCGCAACGATGCTCGCAATACGCTCGGGAACCACCTTGCCGCACGCGATGTAATCGGTCATGAAGAGAGGGCGGGCTCCGCACACCACGATGTCGTCAACCACCATTCCCACGAGGTCTTGGCCGATGGTGTCGTGTTTGTCGAGTGCTTGGGCGATGGCCACTTTGGTGCCCACGCCATCCGTGCTTGTAGCCAGCAACGGGCGATCAAAAGTCTTGAGGAACGAGACATCAATTAGTCCGGCGAAACCGCCCACGCCACCGACAACCTCAGGCGAATGGGTGGCCTTGATCGAGGCCTTCATGAGTTCAACGGCGAGGTCGCCCGCGGCGGTATCGACCCCAGCCTGTGCGTACGAGTTTGTGCTCATTGTTTGCCCATTCTATCGGCGTGGGGTGTGGCAGACTGAGGGAGAACTCATCCTCTTTGTCGGCTTGGAGATGCCCCGTCCCATGTGTGGAATCGTTGGAATCGTCTCAACCGAACCGGTGAACCAGCAAATCTACGACGCCCTGCTTTTGCTGCAACACCGAGGACAAGATTCCACGGGTATCGCCACATCCGATGGCAGTCACCTGCACCAGTTCAAGACCAAGGGCCAGGTGCGCGAGGCCTTTCGCACGCGTGACATGCGGGCCCTCCCCGGAAAGCTCGGCCTCGGTCACGTTCGCTACGCCACTGCCGGCGCTGCTAAGCACGAAGAAGAGGCACAGCCGTTCTACGTGAACGCGCCCTACGGCATCGTGCTGGTGCACAACGGGAACCTCACCAACACTCGAGCGCTCACGAACGACCTGTTCAGCATTGATCGCCGGCACGTCAATACGTCGAGCGACACCGAGCTCCTTCTCAACGTGCTCGCCACCGAACTTCAGGGTCAGATTTCTGGCACCGACCTCGACCCCGATCAGGTCTTTGGCGCCGTGGCGAACCTGCACCATCGCGTGCAAGGGTCGTATGCGGCCATCGCTGTGATTGCCGGGCACGGTCTGCTGGCGTTCCGGGATCCGTATGGCATTCGACCGCTCATCCTTGGCAAGCGCCTGACCGAGTCCGGCAAGGCCGAATGGATTGTGGCCAGCGAATCACTCGTGCTCGAGAGTGCTGGCTACGACGTGGTGCGCGACGTGGATCCCGGCGAGGCCGTGTTCATTTCGGTCGATGGTGAGATGTACTCGCGCCAGTGCGCGGAGAAACCTCGCCTCGTACCCTGCTCGTTTGAATACGTCTACTTGGCTCGTCCCGACTCGATTATGAACGGCATCTCGGTTTACGAGGCTCGGTTGCGCCTGGGTGATCGGCTGGCCAACACCATCGCCGAGTACGCACCCACGGGCAACATCGACGTGGTCATGCCCATCCCCGATTCGTCACGTCCGGCAGCCATGCAGGTGGCTCGCAAACTCGGCATCGAGTATCGCGAGGGCTTTTACAAAAACCGCTATGTGGGTCGCACGTTCATCATGCCGGGTCAGGCGCAGCGCAAGCGCTCGGTACGCCAAAAACTTAACGCGATGTCATCGGAATTCGCCGGTAAGAATGTGCTGATTGTTGACGATTCCATCGTGCGCGGCACCACCTCGCGCGAGATTGTGGAGATGGCCCGCGCCGCCGGCGCAAACGAGGTCACCTTCACCTCGGCCGCACCGCCCGTTCGCTTTCCGCACGTGTACGGCATCAACATGCCCTCCCCCCACGAGCTCGTGGCCCACGGTCGCAAGATCCCTGAGGTCGCGGCCGAGCTAGGCGCCGACCACCTGATCTACCAAGAGGTCGACGACATGCGGGACGCGATTATCGAGGGCTCCACCGTTACCGAGCTTGAGATGTGCTGCTTCACCGGTGAGTACGTGACCGGCGGCATCGACGCCGACTACCTCGCTTGGGTTGAAGCAAACCAGCTCAGCTAGATCGTGCTGAGCCCGTTCTGTCGCAGCAAGTTCCGGCTCGTCTAGACGGTTCCGGCGCTCAGCCCCCGCAAGACCTCGGCAGCCCGTTCGCGCACCTCGGGCAGGTCGGAGAGGCGATTGAGGCCGGCGAGCTGCTGGCCCATCCTGTGGTTTTTGGCAAAGGTCTCTCGGTGACGGTCGAGGAAATCCCAGTAGAGAGTGGTGAAGGGGCACGCGTCCTCGCCGACCCGTTTCTTGGGATCGTACCGGCAGCCGCCGCAAAACTCGGTCATTCGATTGAGGTAGGCGCCGCCAGCCGCGTAGGGCTTGGTCATCAACAGGCCCGAATCGGCGTGCGTGGCCATGCCGATCACGTTGGGCACCATGACCCAGTCGCTCGCGTCGACAAACTGCTCGCGCATCCAGTCGAGAAACTTCTGCGGACTAACGCCCGTGACCAGGGCCAGGTTGCTCAACACCATGAGGCGCGGAATGTGATGCACCCAAGCGCGCTTCTCAACGCCGGCCACCACCGAGCTCACGCAGTTCATCTGGGTCGCTTCGGAGTTACTGAAAGCCGGCAAGAGGTCTCGATCTGCGCTCAGCCCGTTGAGGTTTCGATAGTCCTCGCCCAGAAACCAGTACATGCCATTGATGTACTCGCGCCATCCAATGATCTGGCGAATGATGGCTTCCACCGACTCGATGGGAGCATGTCCGGCTCGATACGCATTCAGAACTGCCTGGATGACCTCTCGGGCGTGCAGGAGGCCGACGTTCAGGTAAGGGCTCAGCAGTGAGTGATGAAGCGCCCATTCGTCTTGCGGGACGGCATCTTCGTAGGGGCCAAAACCGGCGAGGTGGTGTTCGATAAACCACGCGAGTTGAGCAAGCGCACCCTCGCGCGTGGTCGCCCACGTGGCAGAGGCCGCGTGGTTGAGCTGTTGTTGCACGTCGCGATCGATGTCATCGCGGTCGTGTTCTAGATGGCCGGGCCACGTGTAGTTCTTTGGCGGGGGCAGTCGGTTGTCGGCGTCGAAGTTCCACCGACCCCCTTCGGGCGCGCCGTCGACCACGAGAATTCCGAGTCGCACGCGCTGCTTGCGATAGAAGTTCTCCATGACAAACGATTTCTGCGCTCCTGCCCAGAGGGCAAAATCAGCACGAGAGGTGAGAAAGAAATCGTTCTCGACAAACTGCACACCGAAGTCTGTGAGCTGCTGAGTCTGCCGAAATGATGACGGTTCCGCGCAGACGATGGGCAGGTCGCCAAATTCCTGTCGCAACTTGCTCAGGCCCTCAGTCGTCGTGGGCGCCTGCACATACCGCACGGTAAAGCCACGGGATTCGGCGAGCGCAGCAAAGTGTCGCGCTGCCGAGACCATAAAGAAGAGGCGCTCGGCATTCCACGGCCGGCCGGTGAGCATGCGCTCGCTCTCCACCAGCACAACCACATCGGTTTGCGGATCGGCGTCCTTCATGGCCCCGTGATCAAGACTCAGATGATCGAACGGCACAAAAATCACTCGCGACATCATGAGCGGCGGCACTTCTGAGAGCAGTACTTCACCGAATCCCAGTCGCGCGCCCACTTCTTGCGCCACTCAAAGGGCAGCCCGCAGCGCTCACACACGCGAGGAGGAAACCCGTTTTTGGTCTGAGCAACGCGTGGCATGAGGCAACGTTATCGCCCCCCACGTCGACCGGGTGACGGCGGGTCGCGGAGCCAGAAGCCTAGGCCTCGGGGCTACGGGCCTCGGTCTCGGGGTTGCCGACGGTCTCGCGGGTGGCCTCGACCGTGACGGTGCGCTTGCCCACCGTGCGGTCAAGGATGATTGCCACGAGGAGCCCGAGCGCCCCGCCAACCGAGAGCGAGATAAGAAGCATAAAGCCGAAGACCTGAAGCACGGTGTACTGGGCATCAATCGGGAAAGCCACGGTGAGCACGAGGGCGCCAATCACACCCACGATGAGCCCGAGAATAAAGAACCGCAAATAGCGCGGAGAGCGGCGCACCGTCACGGTCTCGCTCGACATCGAATTCTTTGGGGTTGCCATGTCTACCATTCTTGCAGGGGCACGAGCGTTCTGAGGTCGGCCCGGCTTCCCGAGGCGTGCACGCGGGCTTCGGTGAGGGCATCCAGCCACGCGAGTTCGCCAGTGGCGAGAGTGACCCAGGTAGCGGCATCCATCTCCACCACGTTGGCGGGGGTGCCCCGCGTATGGCGTGGGCCCTCGACGCACTGCACCGCGCCGAAGGGTGGAACGCGCACCTCGACCGTGTGACCAGGGTGAGCGTCGGCGAGCACTTGGAGAAGATAGCGCACGGCCGTGGCGAGTTGGGGTCTCGAGGCGCCGACTCCGTCGGCTACTCGACCGGCGGAGAGGTCATCGCGAACTGCGATAACGGCCGCACGACCCTCGTCGGGGCGGATGCGCGGAGGTGCCATGGGTCCAGTCTGCCGGAGTTCGTCTCAATGGTTGGTTTCGATACGTCGCTGCGCGACTACTCAACCAACGGAACCTCCGTCGCTGCGCGACTACTCAACCAACGGAACCTCCGTCGCTAGGCGACTACTCAACCAACGGAACCTCCGTCGCTAGGCGACTACTCAACCAGCAGGCGGGGCGAGTTCGAGCGCACGCCCTAGGCTTAAGGACGTGAAGATTCTTGTGGTGGGCTCGGGCGCACGCGAGCACGCCATCATCCTGTCGCTGTTGAGCGAGGACCACGACCACGAGATCACCTGCGCGCCGGGCAACGCCGGAATCGCTCACGATGTGCCCTGTGTGAGTGCCAACCCCAACGACCCGGAGGCGATGGCCGCCATGGCGAGCCAGCTCGAGGTGGACCTCGTGGTGATTGGGCCCGAGGCGCCGCTCGTGGCCGGCGTGGCCGACGCAGTGCGCGAAGCGGGCATCCCTGTGTTTGGACCCAACCAGTCGGCGGCGGCCCTTGAGGGCTCGAAGTCGTTTGCCAAACGCATCATGGATGCCGCCGGAGTTCCCACGGGCCGCGCCCACCGGGCGAGCACGCTAATCGAGGCCGAGACAATTCTCGACGACTTTGGCGCCCCCTTCGTGGTGAAGGCCGACGGCCTGGCTGCTGGCAAGGGTGTGATTGTGACGAGTGACCGCGATGCTGCCGTGGCCCACACCATGCACTGGCTCGCCGAGGGCCATGTGCTGATCGAAGAATTCCTCGACGGCGAGGAGGTCTCGCTCTTTGTGTTCTCCGACGGCCACGACGTTCTGCCCCTCACCCCCGCCCAGGATTTCAAACGCCTGCTCGATGGTGACGCCGGTCCCAATACGGGTGGCATGGGAGCGTATTCGCCGCTTCCGTGGCTGGCCAATCAGTTTGGCAGTATCGATGCCTTCACCCGCGAGTGCGTGGAGACCGTGGCGCTGCCCGTGGTGCGCCAGCTCGAGAGCGAGGGCACGCCTTTTGTGGGACTGCTTTACTGCGGGCTCATCGTGACCACCGCGGGAATTCGCGTGATCGAGTTCAACGCACGCTTTGGCGACCCCGAGACACAGGTAGTTCTGCCACGCATGATCACCCCGCTGAGCGATGTGCTCTACGCCTCAGCAGTGGGCGACCTCGCGAGCGAACCCGCCATCGAATTTTCACCGGATGCCGTGGTTACCGTTGTGCTGGCCAGTGAAAACTATCCGGAGACTCCGATGATTGGTCGGGAAATTGGTGGTCTCGATGACGCGGGTGCGGTGCCGGGTGTGCACCTGACGCACGCCGCGACAGCGCGGGAGGGCGAGCGTCTCGTCACCTCGGGTGGTCGGGTACTCAGCGTGGTTGCCCGCGGCGATTCGTTTACCGAGGCCCGCGCGCGCGCCTACGACGCGATGGGGCGGCTTGAACTACAGGGCGGGCACTACCGACGAGACATTGCGGCCAAGGTGGTGGGCTAGTGGTTTCGACAGGCTCAACCAGCGACAGTGCAAGCTCAACCAGCGACGGGTTTCGACAGGCTCAACCGACCACGTTGCCCGGTTGGTCGCACGCGTACTCGGGCAAGGTGCGCGATCTGTTCGTGCCTGCGGGGCAAGACCTCGCCACCGCACCCCACATCCTCGTGGTGGCCAGCGATCGGGTGAGTGCGTTCGACCACGTGCTCGAGCCGGGCATCCCCGGCAAAGGTGCGCTACTGACGCGCCTGAGCACCTGGTGGTTTAGCCAACTCGGTGTGAGCAATCACCTGCGCGAACCCGATGCGAGCACTCCGGCCATCCCGGCGAGCGTGGTGTCGTCGTCGATGCTCGTTGCAAACCTCGACATGTTTCCGATCGAGGCCGTGGTGCGCGGCTACCTCACGGGAAGCGGGTGGTTGGAATACCAGGCAACCCAGAGTGTCTGCGGAGTAGCCCTCCCGGCCGGCCTGAAGGACGGCGACCAGCTACCCGAACCCATCTATACCCCCGCATGGAAGGCTCCCGTGGGTGAGCACGACGAAAACATCACATTCGAGCGCACGGTTGAG
>DBCH01000124.1:17117-18231 GCA_002292955.1 Microbacteriaceae bacterium UBA963
TTTGGTCGCGACCGCGAGACGGGCCAGATCTGCCTGGCCGATGAGGTGCTGACAAGTGATTCATCGCGCTATTGGGATGCTCGCGAATACACAGCCGGTAATCGCGGCCTCAGCTTTGACAAGCAGATTGTGCGCGACTGGCTGAGCGACCACTGGAACAAAAAGGGCACCCCGCCGGCCCTCCCGGCCGAAATCGTTGCCCAAACTGCCGGGCGCTACGCCGACCTCATCGAACGCCTCACTGGTTGAGCTCGGGCAACGCAGATACAATCCCGATAGGTGTGACGGCACGACTGATTGTTGAGTCTCACTCGCTGTCTTTCTCGCCGACCTTGGAGCTGTCATGATCCGCACTGCGTCACCCTCGCACGTCAACAAGGGTGTGATTCCGTTGGCACTCGGCGCCCTGGGCGTTGTCTTCGGCGATATCGGGACGAGCCCCATTTATGCGTTCAACGAGTCAGCCAAGAACGGCGATGGTCGCGTTGCCGACGTTCTGGGAGTTGTCTCACTCATCTTCTGGACCCTGACCATCGTTGTCAGCGTGAAGTACCTGGTTGTTGTGCTCCGCGCCGACAACCACGGGGAGGGGGGCATCCTCGCGCTCTTCTCGCTTCTCCCGGCAAAAATCCGGTCGGCGCGAAAAGGCACTTCCGCGGCCATCGTTTTCATGGTGCTCATCGCCGCGGCCTTTCTTTTTGCGGACGGCCTCCTCACTCCGGCGATTTCGGTGCTGTCTGCCACCGAGGGACTGAAAGCCATTAATCCCGATCTTGCCCAATTTGCGGTGCCCGCGACCGTGGTCATTCTGATCCTGCTGTTCGTCATCCAGTTCCGCGGGACCAACTTTGTGGGCAAGGTTTTTGGCCCCGTAACGCTCGTTTGGTTCGTCGTTATCGGCGGGCTCGGCCTGAACCAAGTCATCCTCAACCCCAGTGCGCTGGGTGGTCTCAATCCGGTCTACGCCGTTGAATTCGTGGCCCGGAATGGCCTCGGAACGTTCATCATCATGTCGTCGGTGATCCTCGCGGTAACCGGTGCGGAGGCGCTCTACGCCGACCTTGGACACTTTGGAAAACGTCCCATCCGTGTGGCGTGGTTTGGCCTCGTGGCC
>DBCH01000118.1 GCA_002292955.1 Microbacteriaceae bacterium UBA963
AACGAACGAGTCGTCACTAGTGGGAACGAGCCTCCTCTGTTCATCCGCGACAGAAAATTCTCCATAAATTGATTGCCTGAACCAAGAGATGGTTAGTTCACCTTTGTATTTGAGACACTGTAAGAGTGCACATCAATTCACGTACCGATTACGCGTTGAGAGCCGTGCTTGAAGTTGCTGCTCGGATCGATCACACAACCCCGGTCACTCGGGACGAAATCTCTGAAGCCCAAAACATTCCTCGGCGCTATCTCGCGACAATTCTGACCGATCTTCGTCGGGCGGGCTTGGTGACCGCGTCACGGGGCCCGGAGGGTGGTTATCGACTCGCAAAACCGACCGCGCAAATTGCCCTGGCCGATGTGATTCGGGCCGTGGATGGTCCGCTCACTCAGGTCGGGGGAGTTCGTCCCGAGAACCTCGACTACACGGGATCCGCCGTGAATCTCGGGCGCGTCTGGCTTGAGCTTCGGGCGGCGGAGCGGAAGCTTCTAGAATCAACGACTCTGCAGGAGATTCTTCCTGAGGCAGGCAACGGCGCGTCGACCTAAAAGGGTGCCTTTCCAACAAGAACTGTATTTACTGCATAAATGGTGGTAAATATGGTTCTATGAACATATGGTTGCTCCTGCTTGTGTCGATCGCGGGCTTCGTGGCCCAGCTCATCGACGGTTCCATGGGCATGGCCTTCGGAGTATCTGCTACCAGCCTCCTGCTGCTTCTTGCGTATAACCCTGCTGCCGCCTCGGCGATCGTTCACCTGGCCGAGGTGGCAACGTCAGCTGTTTCGGGGGTTTCGCACATCAGGTTCGGGAATGTGCACTGGCCAACCTTTGCGAAGATCGCGATTCCCGGTGCAGTCGGCGGTTTCATCGGTGCGATGCTGTTGAGCAATCTCGATCTCAGCGCGGCTCGACCTTGGACGTCCGCAATTCTGCTCGTGCTGGGAGTGGTGATTATCGTGAAGTTCGTGAGGGTGAGAGCGGACATGTCGGCGCGCACTGGTCGCAAAAGATGGCTGGTCCCACTGGGGCTCGTTGGCGGCTTCGTTGATGCCACGGGCGGAGGTGGGTGGGGGCCGGTCGTCACCACTTCGTTGACCGTGTCGAGTGTGCTGCAACCGCGCAAAGCAATCGGCACAACGAATACGGCGGAGTTCGTGGTCTCGCTGAGTGCGAGCATCGGTTTCCTGCTCGGACTGGGATCGAGCGCAATCCCGTGGGACGCGGTGCTCGCTCTCATCATCGGTGGTATTTTGGCAGCGCCTCTGGCCGCCTGGTTAGTGACGAAAATTCACCAGCAAATTCTGGGTCTTGTGGTGGGATTTCTCATCGTCTTTCTCAACACGCGTCAGCTCTCAGTTTCTTTTGATGTCCCCGGGGGCGTGCTATGGACGTTGCTGGCGCTCGTTGTGGTTGCCGGGCTCGTCACGGTCGTCACCATCGTGAAACGAGGCAAACGAGGAACGTAACCGTTCACTCGTTCGGCAAGACCGAGGCGCACCCGCCGCCGGAGTGGGGCTCACTTCTCAGCGTTGGGTTAGGCCCCGCGTCGAATCGCCCACTGTTCACAGAGACAGAGCAGGGCATCGATGGTCTTGCCGAAGACGGCCAGCAAGATGATGGCCAGGATGACGCGGTCGGTTCGACCGTTGTTCTGAGAATCCAGGAGAAGGAATCCGAGTCCGGCAGAGGAGGTATTCAACTTTAGGTGGACCCAAAGAAGGAATCCCAGATTCGGGACAAACCCACGATTGCTCCGAAGACCAGTCCCAAGTCGGCTCCGATAGCGAATCCAACCAGCACGCGCTGGACAGAGATGCCGATGAAGGGCCCGAGCAGTCCACGCTGTGTGCGAACCCAGAAGAACAGTGAGGGCAAAACAACTAATGTTACTTTAATTAGCCATGCTACGATTTCCAAGAAAAAATCTTTCACACTCGCTGGAGGCGTAAATGAAAATCACACGCAGAGCAATTTCGGTTTTTCTTGCTGCAACTGTTGCATCCATTGCGCTTACCGCTTTTGGTTCCACAAGCGCCCACGCAGACGCGGCCATCACCACCGACGTTAGCGAGGCGGCCCCTGGTGGTAGCGTCCAATTCACGATTACGCCCGACCCGTCGACCGGACTCACTGAATTGTGTTCATCTTCGACTGCTGCCGTAGCCGATCCACCCGTTGTTGACGCCGATACGAGCAATAACGTAACGGGTTTCTCGGTGAGCGTTCTTTTCGCCTCCGAAGCGGGCATGGAATCGCTGACGGGTAACACTGTGACTTTGTCTGGACTCGGAGGCCAATTCGACGGCCCAGGCGAGGGTAGCTTCAACCCAACCACGGTGTCGACGCCACTCGTCTTCTCCGTTACCGTGCCAGAAGATGCTACTCCGGGAGTTTATGGGTTCTTCGTTTCCTGCACCGGACCAACGACCTACTGGGGATGGGAAAGTTCGGCGTCGATTCCGTTCTTTGTGACGGCAGCACCGGATCCCGACCCGGCGCAGAGAGAACTCCCCGACACCGGTCACAGCAAACTTGATCTGACGATGCTCTGGGGTGCGGGGCTCGCAACGACTCTCGCTGGTGTCGCGTTGATTGTCGTCATGCGACGCCGGGCGAAGGCCTAGCCCGACTCTGGGATTAGCCGGCCACCCAGCTATCCATCGAGAAGAACCGAAGCGAATTGAAGTATTTGTCGTCGGTCTCGCCGGTGTGATCCGAACTGGAGAGCAAGAACCACCCAAAGCGGTCGCCCGTCTTTGTGGTCAGTGGCACCTTAGCCAAAGTAGCTCCCTTAACGGGCGTGCAGCCCCAATATCCACCGCACGTAAATGCCGTTGATGCCAGGCTAATCCAGGGTAGGTCGGGACTACCGATTTTGCCCTGAACGCCCATGGTGAAATCGGGGGCACTGAGCTTTACCGTGACCACAAATTGAACCGGGGTGGAGCCAAAGTTGGGCGAAACAACGAGGTTGTTGAACTGTGAGGGGTTGTCTTTCCCGCTGTAGTCGCTGCAACTCCACGAGTCATTGTCAACCTTGAGTTTGACGTCAAAGGATGTCTCGTTGATGAGGGTAACTTTTCGTCGGTTCGTCTCTGATTGTGACTTATCCAGTTCGGGGCAGACGACGATGGCGGATTGCGCCGGCTCGGTGACACCACTCGTTGCGGCGGCGGCTTCTCGTTGCTCAGTTGGGCTGCAGGCAACGAGTCCAGCTATTGCGATGACGGCGACAGCGGCAACTCCGGTTGATCGCACCGTTGACTTAATCATGTTTAAAGTTTATCGCGGAACGGCTGAAACGTCAGTGTCGCTAGCCGGGGTAGTAACTGTTTGTGCAGTCGTACTTCTGCGAGACATCGGTGGAGTCGGTGATGGTTACCTGAAATTCGATGAATCCGCTGTCTGGACCTCGCGTGAGTGAAAAGGCTTTGTTTCCGTCAGCGAGGTAAAGACCATCGCCCACGGCGAATACTCTGCACACTCCGTTTTTGCCGTCATCCATGATGCGGCCATTGGGCGGATCGAAGGCGCGGTTCTCGGCCGACACCTGCCATGTCACAAATTTTCCGTCACCGGTCATGTAGATGAGGTCCGCGGACACATCCGGGGGACTGCTGTACCAGCCATCAGCACATACGCTTCCCCCGTTGGCGGTGAGCCCAACGACGTAGTCGGCATTGGGATCTCCGTTAATTCCATCGAATCTATTGAAGCTCGCGGTAACTTCCGTGGCTGAGTCGTTCTGGATGCAGATGCGTGTGCTCTTTTCGCCGGCTTGACGCTCGGTGGCGTCCGGTGACGACGCAGGCGCTTCAGAGCCGCTGCTCGGAGTGCAGCCAGCGAGGGAGGCCGCGGACAGAACGGAGAGAGACATCAGCAGGGCTGTGACGCCGATGCGCCGTGCTCGGCCGCGTTGGTGGGTGGGTGTCATACGAAAGGCCTCCTCGTCATGAATCTGCCTCCGTCTGGGGCAGCGAAAACA
>DBCH01000087.1 GCA_002292955.1 Microbacteriaceae bacterium UBA963
GGCATCGCCGGGCTGGTGGCCGAGCACGTGTCGATTGAACCTGGATGCGAGACGGCGATTGCCGCCGCACTCGGCGGGCTCTCCGACGCCGTGTTGGCCGACTCGCTCGACGCGGCCGTCGACGCCCTCGGCGCTGCCGAGGCCGGCAATATGGGACGCGTCAACATCATTGTGGGATCGGCCGCCACGCGCACCGCCGACCTGCCCACGGCTCCGGGAGTGGTCACGGCCGCGTCCGTGGTCACCGGACCCTCGGGTGTTCTGGGTTTGCTGGCCGAGACCGTGATTGCCGACGACCTCGACGCTGCTCGCGCTGCGTGGAAGAAAACCTACGCACCCCTCGAACGCAACGTCACCATCATCACGCGCGCGGGCGAGGTGCTCACCCGTTTTGTACTCTCCGGTGGCAGTGGCGCCACGCGCAGTCGAATCGAGCTGGTGGCGGAGCGCGATGCCGCCAGCTCGGCGCTCGAGAAAACAACGCGCACCACCGATGCGGCGAGACTCGAACTGGCCGATCGTCGTGCCGACGCCCAGGTGGCCAAGGAGCGCTCGGTTACCGCACTGGCTGCCCTGCGCGAGTTTGACGCACAGCTGGCCGCCCGCTCCGAGGAATTCAACCGCGCCAAAGCGCAGGCCGAATCGGCCGCTGCCGAGGTGGCGCGTCTCACCGAGGCACTCGCCGCCACCACCGAACAGGTGACTCAGGCCACGGCCGAACTCGAGCGCAGTTCTCAGGAGCTTGCCCAGAAGGAGTCCGCCCCCCTTCCCGTGGCCGACTACGGGGTGCGCGAGCGCGCCCTGGTGGCGTTTGAGGCTCAGCGCGAGCGCGAGGTGCAGGCACGCCTGGCCCTCGAGACCGCGCGTGAACGCGTGCGCGCCGAAGAACTGCGCGTCGAGGGGTTGCGCTCACAACTCGAGACGGATCGTCAGGCGGCGGAGGAGTCGGCGCGCCGCGCCGTCGAGCGTCGTCGTCAGGTGGATGTGGCCAACAGTGTCGTGGCCGATCTGCCTCCCGTGCTCGACTCGGTCGACCGCTCCGTGAGCGAGGCCCGCGTGGTCTTGCAGCAGCGTGAAACCGAACGCCTGGCATCCACGGCGGAACTCACCGAGTTGCGTGCAGAAGAGGTCACCCTGCGCGAAAAGCTGAGCGGCATCACTGAGAGCGTGCACGGTCTCGAGCTGCAGATCTACGAGAAGAAGCTTCAGGTCTCCACCCTCGTGGAGCGGGCCGCCACCGAACTCGGTCTCGTTGAGGACGTGCTCGTTGCCGAGTACGGCCCCGACCAACTCATCGCTGAGGACATTCCGTTTGTGCGCGCCGAACAGGAGCGGCGCCTCGAGAAGGCCGACCGCAAGCTCTCGGCGCTGGGTCGCGTCAACCCGCTCGCGCTCGAAGAATTTGCGGCGCTCGAAGCCCGGCACCAGTTCCTCACCGAACAGCTCACCGACCTCACGAACACGCGCCGCGACCTGCTAAGCATCATCGACGAGGTGGATGCCACCATGCAGACCATCTTCGAGGCTGCCTTCGAAGACACCCGCAAGGCGTTCAACGAGGTGTTGCCCGTGCTGTTCCCCGGCGGGTCCGGCGCCATGGCGCTCACCACGCCAGACGATCTGCTCGCCTCGGGCGTTGAGGTGACGGTGAAGCCCGCTGGTAAGAAGATCGAACGCCTCAGCCTGCTCTCCGGTGGCGAGAAGTCTCTGGCCGCGGTGGCCTTCCTGATGGCTATCTTCAAAGCCCGCCCCAGCCCGTTCTACATCTTGGATGAGGTTGAGGCCGCGCTCGACGATGCCAACCTTGGCCGCCTACTGACAACCTTTGAGGACCTGCGCACATCCAGCCAGCTCATCATCATCACGCACCAGAAGCGCACCATGGAGATCGCCGACGCGCTCTACGGTGTGTCGATGCGCCAAGACGGTGTCTCGGCGGTCGTGGGCCAGCGCGTGGCACAGGCCGAAGCGTCCTAGCCGGTCAGCACCTCAAAGCGAATAACCTTGCATCATGGCTGACAAGAAGAGTTGGGGACTCGGCTCAAAGCTCCGTGGCATGTTCTCGCGCACGTTTGTGCTGAGTGATGACACGTGGGACGACCTCGAGGCCACCCTGCTCGCTGCCGACTTTGGCCCCGATGTGACCGACGAACTGATCGAGGCCGTGCGCGCCAGCGTGGCAAAAATCCCGCCCCTCGACGAGAACGACTTTGTGCGCCTCCTGCGCGAAGTGCTCGAAGAGCGGCTCAGCCGCTTCGATACAACGCTCAACCTCAGGGATCGACCGGCCGTGGTGCTTGTCGTTGGGGTGAACGGCGTGGGCAAGACAACCACCATCGGCAAACTCGCCAAGTTCATTACGACCGCCGGGCGCTCGGTGGTTCTTGGTGCGGCCGACACTTTTCGTGCCGCCGCGGTGGACCAGCTGGGCACGTGGGCCGAACGCGCGGGGGTGCAGATGGTGCGCCCGCAGCAAGAGGGACAGGATCCCTCGAGCGTCGCCTACCAAACCGTTGAGTATGCGGTGGCCAACAGCGTTGACGTGGCCATTGTCGACACGGCCGGCCGATTGCAGACCAAGAGTGGCCTCATGGACGAACTCAGCAAGATTCGTCGCGTGATCGAGAAGCAGTCGCCCATTGCCGAAGTGTTGCTCGTTCTCGACGCCACGACGGGACAAAACGGCCTGGTGCAGGCCGAGGCGTTTCTGGAGCACGCGGGCGTGACCGGGCTGGTGCTCACCAAACTCGACGGCTCAGCCAAGGGCGGATTCGTGCTCGCCGTGCAAGAGCGCACGGGCATCCCGGTCAAGCTGGTGGGCAGCGGTGAGGGCATCGGAGACCTCTCGGGCTTCAGCCCGGTCGCCTTTGCTGCCGCGCTCGTTGAGTAGGCTGGTCAACGATATGGCAACGTTCGGAACACTTTCTTCGCGTCTCACCGACGCCCTCAAAGGCCTGCGCGGCAAGGGCAAGCTCACCGAGGCGGATGTCGACGGCACGCTGCGCGAGATTCGCCGCGCCATGCTCGATGCCGACGTCTCGCTCACCGTCGTCAAGTCGTTCCAATCGGCCGTTCGCGAACGCGCACTGAGCGACGAAATCAGCAAGGCGCTCAACCCGGCTCAGCAGGTCGTGCAGATTGTCAACGACGAGCTGGTGACGATTCTCGGTGGCCAGCAGCGCCGCATCGAGTTTGCCAAAAAACCGCCCACCGTGATCATGCTCGCGGGCCTCCAGGGTTCGGGTAAGACCACCCTTGCCGGCAAGCTCGCCAAGTGGCTCGCCAAGGAGAAGCACACCCCGCTGCTCGTCGCGTGTGACCTTCAGCGTCCCAACGCCGTCACGCAGCTTGAGGTGGTGGCCGGCAACGCCGGTGTTGCCATCTACGCACCCGAGCCCGGAAACGGCAAGGGCAACCCCGTCAAGGTGGCCAAAGACTCCATCAAGTACGCCACCGACAAGATGTACGACGTGGTGATCATCGACACCGCCGGTCGATTGGGTGTCGACGCCGAGCTCATGAAGGAGGCCGCCGAGATTCGCAAGGCCACGTCGCCCGATGAGGTGCTCTTCGTGATTGACGCCATGATTGGCCAAGACGCCGTGGCCACGGCAGAGGCCTTCCAAAAGGGCGTTGACTTTACGGGAGTGGTGCTCACCAAGCTCGACGGTGACGCCCGCGGTGGCGCCGCGCTCTCTGTGGTCTCTGCCACCGAACGCCCCATCATGTTTGCGTCCACCGGCGAATCGCTCGACGACTTCGAGCCGTTCCACCCCGACCGCATGGCCAACCGCATTCTCGACCTCGGAGACATGCTCACACTCATCGAGCAGGCCCAACAGACCTTCGATGCCGAAGAGACGGCCAAGGTAGCCGAGAAGATCGCCACCGAGACGTTCACCCTCGAAGACTTTCTCGAGCAGATGCAGCAGCTCAAGAACATGGGCTCCCTCAAGAAAATGATGGGCATGCTGCCGGGTTCGGGCCAAATGAAGGCCCAGCTCGACAACTTTGATGAGAGCGAGATCACGCGCACCGAGGCAATCATCCGTTCGATGACTCCCGCCGAACGACGCAACGCGCGTCTGCTCAACGGATCTCGCCGACTGCGCATTGCCAACGGCTCGGGCGTTACTGTCACCGACGTCAATTCGTTGGTTAATCGTTTTGAGCAGGCGGCCAAGATGATGAAGTCGGTAGCCCAGGGCAAGGTTCCCCAGGTTCCCGGCATGGGTCCGATTCCTGGTGGAATTGGTGGCGCGCGCCCCAAGCCGACGAAAAAGAAGTCGTCGAAGTCGGGAAATCCGGCCAAACGGGCCGCCGAAAACGCGGCACTTGGTCAGCGCACCAGCAGTGGGAGCGGAGCAGGGTTTGGCTTGGGCGCAGCCGGGGGTGGCGCCGGCGGAGTGGGCGAAATGAGTGCCGAAGAACTGGCCGACATGCAGAAACTTCTCGGCGGCCGCTAAGGCCCGATTGGCGACTTCTCGGGGTTTCTGGCACTATAGAGAGCACGTGTTTTGCTGGTTTCCGACCCTCTATCAGAAGCCAATCAAAACCCCTTTCGAACTTCGTCTCAGTGTCCCCACGCCCACGACTTCTCAGTTCACCCCGTCTTTCCACATTCAGGAGAATTGTGTCTGTCAAGATTCGTTTGAAGCGCATGGGCAAAATCCGTGCACCGCACTACCGCATCGTTGTTGCCGACTCCCGCACCAAGCGCGATGGTCGCGTGATCGAAGAAATCGGTCGCTACGTTCCCACCGCCGACCCGTCGGTGATCGAGGTCAAGTCTGACCGCGCTCAGTACTGGCTCAGCGTTGGCGCTCAGCCGACCGAGCAGGTTGCCGCGCTTCTCAAGCTCACGGGTGACTGGGGAATGTTCAAGGGCGACAAAGACGCCAAGAACACCGTCAAGCTGGCCGAGCCCAAGGTTCCGTTCCAGATGGACGCCAAGAAGAAGCCCGTCCTTCGCCCCAAGGTGGAGAAGGTCGTCAAGGCTGAGGTTGCCGCTGAGGTAGCCGCCGAGGTTTCCGCTGAAGTTGCCGCCGATGAGATTGCCGGCAACGCCGAAGTTGCCGCTGAGGCGACGACGGACATTGTGGCTGAGGTCCAGGCTGAGGCTGCCGAAGAAGCGCCCGTCGAGGCTGCTGCGGAAGAAGCTGTCGCCGAAGAGGCCGCAGCTGAAGAAGCACCTTCTGAAGAGGCCGCCCCCGAGGCAGCCGAAGAAAAGCCTGCGGAGTAGTTCGCACCATGCTTGCTGATGCCCTCGCTCACGTTGTCAAGGCGATCGTTGATCACCCCGACGACGTGCGAGTGGTGTCCAGCCAGACAAACCGAGGTGACCTCCTCGAGATTCACGTTCACCCCGAGGATCTGGGGCGCGTGATTGGTCGATCGGGTCGCACCGCCAAGTCAATCCGCACCGTGGTGAATGCGCTAGCCGACGGTCGTTCCGTTCGTGTCGACGTCGTCGACACCGACGCCTAAGGTGGCGCCAGAGCACCGCTCGCAGTTGCGAGTCGGTCGCCTCACCAAAGCGCACGGCCTCAAGGGCGCACTCAAGATTGAGCTGTACACCGACGAGCCCGAGAAGCGTTTCGTGCCGGGAGCCACGTTCACCCTCCAGGTTCCCGAAGAGTCGCCGTGGCACGGCAAGCCGCTCACGCTTGCCGAACTGCGCTGGTACAACGGCACGCCCGTGGGATTCTTTGTCGATGTCGACGACCGATCGCAGGCCGAAACCCTCGCCCGCGCCATTCTGTGGATCGACGTCGATACCGAACTGAGTCCCGATGAGCCCGACGCGTGGTACGACCACCAACTCGTGGGCCTCACGGTCGTTCGTGACGGCAAGCCCGTGGGTACTGTCTCGCGCGTTGATCACTTTCCCGCTCAAGACCTGCTGGTGGTGGCCACAGATTCCGGCGAAGTGATGGTGCCCTTCGTGGCGGCCATCGTGCCGGCCGTTGACATCGTTGCCAAGACCGTGACCGTAACGCCGCCGGGGGGCTTGTTTGAGGCGCTCAACGATGACGAAGAGGCGCCCGTCCATGCGGATTGACGTTGTCACCATCTTTCCCGAGTTCTTTGACGTGCTCGATGTCTCGCTCGTGGGCAAAGCCCGCGAGAAGGGCATCCTCGATTTCGGTGTGACCAACCTGCGTGACTTCACGCACGACGTGCATCGCACCGTGGACGACACCCCCTACGGCGGTGGCGCGGGAATGGTGATGAAGCCCGAGCCCTGGGGTGAGGCGATTGATGCCCTCATTGCCGAGCGCGACGAGGATGCCGTGCTCATTGTGCCCACGCCCGCCGGTCACCTGTTCACCCAGGCAATGGCCCGCGAGCTGTCTCTGGCGCCGCACCTGATTTTTGCGTGTGGCCGCTACGAGGGCATCGACCAACGCGTGTCGGATCACTTTGCCACCAGACTCCGCGTTGTGCCGGTCTCGCTCGGCGACTACGTTCTCAACGGCGGCGAGGTGGCCGCCATCGCCATGATCGAGGCAATTGGGCGCCTGGTTCCCGGTGTGGTGGGCAATCCCGAGTCGCTCATCGAGGAGAGCCACGAAGACGGCCTGCTCGAGTACCCCAGCTACACCAAGCCCGCCCAGTGGCGCGACCTGGATGTGCCCGACGTTCTGCTCTCGGGCAACCACGGAGCAATCGCCGCGTGGCGCCGCGAGCAGCAGCTGGAGCGCACCCGCGAGATTCGCCCCGACCTACTTGCGGACGGTTCCGCGACCGGCGAGAAGTTCACGGACCCAGCGTAAAGGCTTCGTCACGCGCCACGACGTGGACGACGCGAACTCTTCGATTACCTCAAGGCGAGACGGCTCTTGGCCGAGGAGCAGTTCCTCGTTGGTTGAGCGGAGGGCGTCTCTGTCTCTCGTCATGTTTGTCAACACCAACAGTTGGTCGACGGCCGTATCCCAGACCGCCGCACGAACTCGTTCCTGCCACTCATCAAAGAAACTCGGCTGCGCCATCTCGCTGGCAAATTGGCGAATACCCGCTGCGGTCGCATCCGGGTCCAAGCCGGGGGTCGAGGAGGCGGGAAACTTGGCGGTCGTCGATATTTTCGCCGTTGCGCCGCGGAAACCCGGAAGGGCGAAATACTGCTGCCACATGTAGTGGTCGGTCCATCGCCCTGCCGGGGCGGTCCGCCAGCCCATGGGAAGTCGCTCGTATGACGATCGTGTGTGGACCACGCCACTCAGCGACACCGAGTTCCGCATAATCTCTGAATCGAGATGCCAGAGCACCGATAACGGGTTGGCGAGGTCACCGGGGATGATGAGAAGTGAGCCATCCGGCTGCATGAGCACAGGAAGAGGATTCGCAAAATCATGTCCGTCGAGAACACTGAGGAGGTGTTCCAGATGTTGCGGAAACATGAGGTCGTCGTCGCACAGATACGCAATGACCTCTTCCGATGACGACCGAATGACCTCATCGCGATATTCCTCGCCGTGTCGCGCCGTCTTTGGTTTATCGAGAAACGAGACGCGATCATCCGCGCGCACGATTGCGGCCATAATCTGCCGGGTGTCGTCGTTGACGCCGTCACCAATGACGACAATGCGAATGTCCGAAACTGTTTGATTCTGAACGCTCTGCACGGCTGTTGCGAGCGTCCCGGGATGATTGTGGGTCGGGATAATCACGAGAACCCGAGCTGACGCAAGTGCACTCTTTCGCGAACTCATGGGTAAAACCTTCGTGGTTAGGTACGAGGGGGGTGAGCCGACTGGCGCGGCCAATAGACGCTCGCATCAACCGGAATCTCGGGTGCGCCAAGGGGCAGCAGGTACCGATCAGGGGCATCGTGGTTGTAGACGGCCGTGGGATGGTTGATGAGGTGAACTTCGGAATCACCGAGAGCGATGTTGAGGTGCCACACTCCACGCGGAATCAGCAGCTGCCTCGATCCTTGCCCGGTAAGCACAACCTTCTGAACAACGCCGTGAGTGGGCGAATCTGCGCGTGCGTCATAGAGCAGCGTGAGAAGTTCCCCCGTGATGAGGGTGTATCTGTCTTCCTTATGGAGGTGAAGACCCCATCCCTTGATCTGGTTGGGGCGCACGGTAAAGGCATAGCAATAAACAAGGGGGTCGACCCACTGCTCAGACGGCCCCGCATAGATTTCGAACACTCGCCCGCGATGATCAACATGGTTGATGGGGGCGGTCACGATGACGCCCTCGATTCGAGCTTCAACGCGCGCGCCATCCGATGTCACGGTTGCCTCGTCCTTTTGTGCACCGGACAGTGTCGAGTCAAGGTGTTCGGCATCCATGTGGCGAGTCTACTCAGTGCAGAACCAGCCTCCACGAGGTGAAGATAGCGAGCGCCCGGGGTGCGTCACGATTCGCCCATCGGGCATCCATCTGGCACACTTAAGGCTTGTGCCTCGCGCGACTCCTGCTACAGGGGGAGTCGATACCGCGATACGGGCACGTCTTCTGAAATATCCCTAACCCGTG
>DBCH01000086.1 GCA_002292955.1 Microbacteriaceae bacterium UBA963
TCGAGCAGGTGCGTTGCCGCCGTGTGCCGAAGGGCGTGTGGTCCGGCGGGGCCCGTGCCCGGAACAGAGGTGAGCAGGCCTGCCACCAGCTCGTAGACAGCGCGCGCACCCAAGCGTGCGCCTCGGGCGCCAAGAAAAACGGCGTGACCGGATCGCTCCGTGACGAGCGCCGGGCGTGCACTCAGGTAAGTCGAAACGGCCCGGGCCGCCGGAACGCCAAATGGCACCACGCGCTCCCTGTTGCCCTTACCCACCACGGCGGCGGTGTTGCGGGCCAGGTCAACCGCGTCGATGTCTAATGACACGAGTTCGGAAACGCGCATTCCCGAGGCGTAGAGCAGCTCGACGATGGCGTGATCTCGCAGGTCACCCGGCTCCCCCGACGATGCCCGCTGAGTCAGTGCGTCTAACATCTGCGTCATACCCGCCTCGGTGACCACGCGCGGCAGACTGCGGTCGGGCTTGGGACTCTTGAGCCGAACGCCCGCGTCGCCGAGAGTCACGCCGGTTCGTCGCATCCAGGCCGTAAAGGCGCGGGCACTGGCGGCGCGGCGGGCCAGGGTGGTCTGTGACAGCCCCGATTCGGCGCTGTGCCACAGCCAGTCGCGCAGTACGGCCAGCGTGAGGTCGTCGGCATGCTCGACGCCGTGCGTGGCAGCGAAATCATTGAGTTCGGAAACGTCGCTGCCGTATGCCTTGACGGTGTTTGCCGATAGCGAGCGCTCGTGGGCGAGGTAGCCCACGAACGCGTCTTGGCACACGTCAAGGTTCATGCCTCAAGCATGCTGGCGAGCACCGTCGCGCGGATGCTACACACGCGCAGAATGGGGAATTGTGGTCTGGTCACGATGATGGCGATTGAGCCACAGTTTTTCTCACCCATCCGGTAGCCCGCTCGGAAACGAGGTCAGACATGTTCAAGAGTCCGAGAATTGCGGTTGTCTGCTCAACGGAAAGCCCCGAGTCGCGGGCAATCTTCTCGGGTGTCCGCGCCGACCTCTCTGACAGGGCATCGACAACTCGCACGGCGAAGGGGTGGATGTCCTCGAGCGACGGTTCTGCGGGGTGCTTGCTGGAGGAGGGATTCGTGGGGTTTGTCGCCCCTGTGCCCAGCAGGCTCGCCACGAGCTGGGCCACCTCTTCGGCCGACGTGACACACACGGCGGGCGTTTCCCGAAGCAGCCGGTGGCAACCGGCCGAACTCGCGCTGGTCACCGGACCGGGAACCGCACCCACGGGTCGCTCGAGAGCCAAGGCGTGGTGGGCGGTGTTGAGGGAACCCGACCGCCAGCCGGCCTCCATGACCGCGGTGGCCTGGCCGAGAGCGGCGATGAGCCGATTGCGTTGCAAAAATCGCCAGCGGGTAGGCGCCCAGCCGCACGGAAGCTCGCTCACGACAATCCCGACGTCGATGATGCGTTTGAGCAGCGTGTCGTGTCCGCTGGGGTACAACCGATCAACGCCCCCGGCCAAGACGGCCACCGTGGTGCCTTCGCTGGCCAAGGCCGCGCGATGGGCCATGCCGTCGATGCCATAGGCGGCACCCGACACAACTGCAAAGCCGCGATCGCACAGGCCGGCAACAATCTCCATGGTGACGTGTTCGCCGTATCCCGTTGAGGCCCGAGCACCGACCACGGACACGCTCCTGCGGGTTGCACCCAACGCTGCCGATGATCCGCGAAACCACAGTCCCGCGGGTCGATGCGCACCCAGGTCGTCGAGTTGAGCGGGCCAGTGCTCATCTCCCGGAATCGTGAATGAGACGCCAAGCCGGGCGGCTCGCTCGAGATGCCCGCTCGCTTCGGAAGCGCTCAGCCGCGGACGCCACCGGCTGAACGCCTCAGCAATCACCTCGGCCAGGGTCTCGTGGCCCTCGCCTGAATCGCTCCCCAGTCTCTCGGCAACACGCGCCGCCATGCGCTGTGGCGTTTCGTCGGAGATGAGGCACTCGAGTGACTGGTGATGGCCGAGCGCCGACCACAGCATGCCCGCCACGCGGTCCCCCGGCTCCACGATGCCCGACCAGGCTGCCCGGGCGAAGACCTCGCACGCCGACTCTTCGGTTGGTTGCTCCGCACGGACAGCGCCAACCATGTGCACAAGCTCGCTCTGCGAAAAAGCACCAAAAGTTTTCATGCGGCAACTCCTTGTCTGAGAAAAAGTGCTCGACCAACGTGATCGAGCGTGGGTAGCGTGGCGCCATCGACATCGGCCAAGGTCCAGGCAACCCGCAAGACGCGGTCGTAGCCGCGCATGCTCAGGCCACCGCGCTCGAGTCCCCTGTCGATGGGTCGCGTTACTGCCGCGGGAAGACGAAGGTGTCGGCTTCGCAGATAGGCGCCGTCGACGTCGGCATTGGTGCGCCAGGCCGTGGAACGAAGTCGCTCCGCAGCGCAGGCGCGCGCGACAATTACGCGCTCCCGGGCCTGCGCCGAGGAGACCCGCGGCATGTCGGCGCTCACTCCCCGGGGAATGGTCGCTTTGGCGACACTCAGGTGAATGTCCACCCGATCGAGCAACGGACCAGACAGGCGAGCGAGATATCGTCGGCGCGCCATGGGCGGGCACG
This sequence comes from Microbacteriaceae bacterium UBA963, assembly GCA_002292955.1. Classification (GTDB taxonomy): domain Bacteria; phylum Actinomycetota; class Actinomycetes; order Actinomycetales; family Microbacteriaceae; genus UBA963. The sequence goes on from DBCH01000086.1 coordinate 2,573, forward strand.
AGCACTCGCTGCGCGGCACGCCGTAGTTTCCGCACGGGCACGGGTTGGCGGCCATCACGAGTTGAAATCGGGCGGGGAATGTTGCCCGCGCGCTCGCCCGCAGAATGTTGACGGATCCCGTCTCGAGCGGTTCCCGCAGGCAGTCGAGAACCGCAGAATGAAACTCGGGTGCCTCGTCGAGAAACAGAACTCCCCCGCTGGCGCGGGTAACCGCCCCGGGCCGGATCACGACACCGCCGCCACCCACCATGGCCGCTGCCGTGGCGGTGTGGTGAGGTGCCTCGAACGGTGGGGTGGTGTCGATTTCGCTGAGGGCCGTGAGTTCGGTGAGCGACCGCACACACGCGGCCTGGGTGGCCTGTTCGCGTGTGAGGGGAGGCAGTATTCCGGGAAGTCGCTGCGCCAACATGGTCTTGCCCGCTCCCGGTGGTCCGAGCAAAAACAGATGGTGCCCGCCGGCAGCCGCCGTGACGAGGGCGTCGACCGCATCGGGTTGCCCAAGCACGTCGGCGAGATCGAGCGGCTGTGCCGAAGCCCGCTCGCGCTCTGCTGGCGGCTCGAGCAGAAGGGGTTGCACCGGCGCGGAGGGAATGTTGGCGCCCGCGTGAATCGCGGCCTCGCGCAACGAGGGAACCCCCACAACACGTATGCCCTCGACGAGTGACGCTTCATCCACGTTTGCCGTGGGCACGAGCACGCTTCGTGCACCGGCGTCACGCGCGGCGAGCGTGGCGGGAAGAATGCCGGCGGTGGGACGTAGTCGGCCGTCCAGCGCGAGTTCGCCCAGAAGCACAGCTTCCTCAACGCCTCCGCCCGGAACAAGGCCCAGCGCCACGAGAATGGCGACCGCGATAGCGAGGTCGAAGGCCGACCCCTGCTTGGGGAGCGCGGCGGGAGAGAGGTTGACGGTGAGTTTGCGCGCGGGAAGATCAACGCCTGAGTTTGCGAGTGCCGATCGCACCCGCTCGGCTGCCTCCCCCAGCGCGCGATCCGTCAGGCCGATGAGTGACATGCCCGGCAAACCTGCTCGCGCATCCACCTCGATGTCGACGGGGATGCCGCGCAGTCCCACGAGAGCCAGCGACCGGGCGTACCCGAGGCTCATCGCCAGACTCCGGTGAGGTGCTCGACCGTCGCCGGTTGACTCGAGTGCATGAGGACGGCGATGGCGTCTATGCGCACGCTCGAGAATGTGTGGGACTGGGCCGCGCACCAGAGGCCTGCCAGGGCGCGAAGTCGCGTCAGTTTTAAGGCCGTGATGGCCTCGAACGGATGGCCCGCAGAAAGCGAGGAGCGTGTCTTGACCTCGACCACAACGAGGGAGTATTCGTGGCGGGCGACGATATCGATCTCGCCCGCGCTGCATCGCCAGTTGCGGTCGATGACCTCATAGCCGCGCGCGAGCAGGTATTCAGCCGCGATGTCTTCGCCGCGTTTGCCCAATAGGGATCGTGGTGCTGGTCGTTCTGATTGCCGTCGCATGTCGCCTCCAGGGCGAGCATGGCGGCACACGTGAACTCAACAGCCTCGGAAGCAAAGCCCGGTGAAGTATTGCGACAAGTCAGCAGCGTGCAGGACAGGCAACGTGAACGACAGGCCGAGCTCCAGACGGCGGCGATTTCGCGAGCCATCCGCTATCCCAACACGCCTACTCGTCGAGCGCGAGTTCCTTGGGCAGTTCGAACTCCTTGAGCGAGAGCTCTTCAACGTTGACGTCTTTGAACGTCATGACGCGAACATTCTTGACGAAGCGATCCGAGCGGTAGATGTCCCACACCCACACGTCGGTCATCACAATCTCGAAGTAGAAGTCGGTCTCGGTGTCTTTGCGCTCGAGGTTTACCTCGTTGGCCAGATAAAACCGGCGCTCTGTCTCAATGACGTACTTGAACTGACCGGCAACATCCCGGTACTCCCGATACAGGGCCAGCTCGGCCTCACGCTCGTAGTCGTCAAAGTCTTCGTCCATTTGGTTCCATCCTACGTCTCGTCGCGAGAATCAGGCAGGGCGTCTCCATCTGAATCGATTCTCGACGCCGTATCGGGATTGCCGCGCAGCCAGGTTCGGCGATGCCACTCGGTCGGCCCGTGCTCGGCGATGGCAGCCATATGGGTGGCGGCGCCGTAACCCTTGTTGCCGTCCCACCCGAATTCGGGATGTTCGGCGGCGAGCGACACCATGATTTCGTCGCGCCACACCTTGGCCACCACCGATGCGCCCGCAACAACGCCACAGTCTTGATCCGCCTTGATCCGGGTGACCACGTTCAAGGGCGAGTTCAACACCGGCGTGAGCCAGTCGTGCTTTCCGTCGAGCAGCACAACGCCCTCAGCCACGGGAACGCCGAGCTCATGCAGGGCCACGAGAGCACGGTGGCCGGCCAATCCGAGGCAGCGCGTGATGCCGAGCTCATCAATCTCGGCAGCCGACGCCTCGCCCACAGCACACGCACCCCAGGCCCGCACCAGAGGATCGAGCGCCACGCGACGCTGTGCCGAGATGAGTTTGGAGTCGCGCAGGCCTTCGGGAAAATCATCCGCAACACTGATGGCGCACACGCCCACGGCAACCGGGCCGGCTAGGGCGCCACGGCCCACTTCATCCATGCCAATAATCAGGCGCGCCCCGGAGGCAAACATTTCTCGCTCGAGGGTGAGCGTGGGTTCAGCAACCACGGCTAGTTGCGCGGCGCCACCGTGGGCGTTGTGTTGGTCTCGGTTGTGAGCGCCTCAGGTTCCGGAACCAACGCGAACGTCTCCGGATAGTTGCTCAGCCACTTCCAGTGCTGGATGGGCCACGACACCACAAAAGCCCGGCCGACCACGTCTTTCACGGTGACAAATCCCTGACCAGGTTTGTCAATGTTGAAACGAGAATCGAGGGAGTTGTAGCGGTTGTCGCCCATCACCCAGAGCGACTGAGCGGGCACGGTCACAGTGAAATCAACCTCCGAGGCACGGGTGACACCCTCAGGGAGCTTGATGTACGGCTCGATGAGCGGAATACCGTTGACCGTGAGCTGACCAGTGGGCGTGCAACACACAACGGTGTCGCCGGCCAGACCAATCACCCGCTTGATGAGGTGACCGTCGTTATCAGGCGACGCAAGACCGAACAGTGAAAGCACCCAGTCCACTCCCTGCTGAACAGGAGACGTCGAAACCGGTGGGCGGGCGGGAAGCCAGCCACCCGGGTCCTTGAACACAATCACGTCACCGTGGGTCACCGGGATGATGTCGGGCACGAGTTCGTTGACAATCACCTTGTCGGCAATGTTCTGGTTGGGGTTTCCCATCAGCGTGTTTTCCATCGACGCCGACGGAATATAGAACGACCGAATCAGGAATGTTTTGACCAGAAAAGACACGACGATGGCGATGGCAAGAATAACCAGCACGTCGCGAAGGAAGATGAGAACGGCCATGCCGGGCGACCGTTGAACCTTGGGTTTCTTGCCCGGAGAGGTGACCACGGCGTCTGTGGACGGTGAGTCAGTCGGCATTGACGGCCGTTCTTGTCAGAGGCGGGAGGGGTGAGCCCAGTCTACGAGGGCGCAGGGTGTGAGAAGGCTGTGGAAAAGCCCGGCGACACTCTCGTGTCGTCGGGCCCTTCTGCCGAGCTTTCGCGCAAGTTAGTTATCGCGCAGCTCTTTGATTTTGGCTTTCTTGCCGCGCAGCTTGCGCAGGTAGTACAGCTTGGCGCGACGCACGTCACCGCGGGTGACGAGCTCAATGTGGTCGATCACCGGGGAGTGCACCGGGAACGTACGCTCCACACCCACCTGGAAGCTGACCTTGCGGACGATGAAGGTCTCGCGCACGCCGTGGCCGTTGCGGGAGATGACAACGCCCTGGAAGACCTGAATACGAGAGCGGTTGCCCTCGATGATGTTTACGTGAACCTTGACGGTGTCGCCAGGGCGGAAGTCGGGGATGTCGCTCCGCAGGCTGGCTTTGTCTAGGGCATCAAGAATGTGCATGATTAATCGCTCTCTGTGGCCGCTACAGGTCGAACACGGGTTAGGGATATTTCAGAAG
>DBCH01000098.1 GCA_002292955.1 Microbacteriaceae bacterium UBA963
ACGGCGGGGGCGGACAGAGCGCCACACTAAAGTCGCGCTTGGACCGACCCGATGTGATCGACATGCTCGGCGAGCGTCAACTCCTGCCGGCAATCTTTTTCATTTTCAGCCGCGCCGGTTGTGACCAGGCCGTGCGACAGAGCGTTCAGGCCGGTGTGCGCCTTACCGATGCGTCCGAGCGCGAAGAGATTCGAGAGATTGTTGACGAGCGCTGTCGAACCCTGCTGGATGAGGATTTGGGCGTGCTCGGCTACTGGAAGTGGCTCGAAGGCCTCGAGCGCGGTGTCGCCGCCCACCACGCCGGCCTGCTGCCGGCGTTCAAAGAGGTTGTGGAAGAACTCTTTCAGCGGAAACTCGTCAAGGTTGTTTTCGCAACCGAAACACTCGCACTAGGAATCAACATGCCGGCTCGTTCCGTCGTTCTGGAGAAGCTAGAGAAGTTCAACGGTGAAGCACGCGTGCCCCTCACCGCAGGCGAGTACACCCAAATCACCGGGCGCGCGGGACGGCGCGGCATCGATGTCGAAGGGCATGCCGTTGTTCAGTGGACAGGACAACACGATCCACAGTCAATCGCCAATCTGGCCAGTCGGCGAACCTATCCGCTCAATTCAAGTTTTCGTCCCACCTACAACATGGCCGTCAACCTCGTGTATCAGTTTGGCCGACAGCGTACGCGCGAGATTCTTGAGTCATCCTTTGCTCAGTTCCAGGCCGACCGAGCTGTGGTTGACCTCGCGCGCAAGGTTCGCCAGCAGGAGGAGTCGCTCACCGGCTTCGAGGGGCCCATGCAATGCCATCTCGGGGATTTCGCGGAGTACGCCGCGGTTCGCCGAGCGCTCACCGAGAAGGAGCGGGCTTCCGTGCGGGCCAATGATTCTCGTGCGTCTCGTGACCGCCGCGCGAACGAACTCAATCGCCTGCGAAAGGACATGCGAGCCCACGCGTGTCACGCCTGTGCTGACCGCGAAGACCACGCGCGCTGGGCGGAGCGCTGGTGGCGCCTACGTCGGGACACCGACACTCTTGTCCGCCAGATTAACGAACGCACGGGAGCCGTTGCTCGCACGTTTGACCGGGTCTGCGATGTCTTGCTCGAGTTGGGCTACCTCCGGAACACCGAGAACGGAGCACTGGAGCGCACGCACGAGGGTCGAACGCTCGCACGCATCTACGGTGATCGTGACCTCTTGGTTGCCGAGTCCCTGCGCCGGGGACTCTGGGATGAACTCGACCCTCCCGGTCTCGCTGCTCTCGTCTGCGCCATTGTTTTTGAGCCGAGACGCGACGAAGGCGACATCAGTGAGCGCCGTCTGCCGCGGGGAGCGTTTGTGACTGCCTTCGATGCCACGGGCAATCTGTGGAGTGAGCTCGACGACATCGAACAGCGTGTCAAGCTTCCCGGCACAACTCCGCTGGCCGCCGGACTCTCGCGGGCGATGTATCGCTGGGCTCAGGGAGCCTCTCTCGACGACGTTCTCTTCGACGCGGACATGCCGGCCGGCGATTTCGTTCGATGGACGAAACAAACGATTGACCTTCTCGATCAGGTGACGAATGTGGCCGGAGCCAACTTAGCAAAAACCGCCCGAACAGCCCTCGACCAGGTTCGACGCGGCGTGGTGGCGTACTCGAGCGTGGGTTACGCATGATTTCTCGATGGCGAAGCACGTTGCCGCTTTATGTGGCCATCCCTGTCGCGGCCATTGGTGGCCTGACGCTCAGTGCCTCATATCCCGAGCCGGGATGGTGGTTCCTTGCCGTTCCCGGCGTCGCTCTCATCGTGTGGAGCCTGGCCGGTCGTCGATGGTGGAGTGCGTTACTCGTGGGCCTCGCATCAGGCGTCGCCTTCTGGTTGCCCCTCATCGACTGGCTCACGCTCTATCTCGGTCCGGTACCTTGGCTGGCGTTGGCAACCGTGATGATTTTGTGGATGCTCATCTGGTCGGTCTTGGCGGCATTTGTGCTCAACAACGGTCCGCGCGTCTGGGCCACTCCTCGCGCCCAAGTTGCCTTCATCCCTCTCGTTGTGGCTGGTTTATGGGTTGCTCGCGAGGGCATCTCGTCGGTCTGGCCCTATGGCGGTTTCTCGTGGGGGCGGGTGGCGCAATCTCAAGCGGAGGGCGTCTTTGGTCACCTCGTGCCGTGGCTCTCGACCGCCGGCCTCAGCTTTGTCCTGGTCTGGCTGTCCACCACGATTGTCGTATTGATTCGCATGGCCAACGCTCGCTGGCTGTGGTCAGTGCCCGTGGTTGTGACCGTCGTCGCGCTTTTGTTTCCGTCATTCCCCATTGTCACCACGGGCTCGATGAAAATCGGTGCCGTGCAAGGAAACGCGGATGCGGGCCTCTTCTCGGACTACACGCCTGGCGAGATTCTCAGCGATCACTTGTCCGCCTCGGAAGAGCTGGTGGGCAAGCCCCTCGACGTGGTGGTGTGGCCGGAGAACGCCAACGACATCGATCCGCTGAGAGACGCGGCTTCCGCGCGCGCGCTGAACGATTTGGCTCTTCGTTTGGATGCTCCGATTGTGTTTGGCACGATCACTCACCCGGATCCCGACACGTACTTCAACTCATCGCTCGTATGGACACCCGGTGAGGGAGTGACCGCGCACTACGACAAGATCCATCCCGTTCCCTTTGCCGAATACATGCCCTCGCGAGACTTCTTCTACGCCCTTGCTCCGGATCTCGTGGGGTTGGTCTCCCGTGACTACTCGGCGGGAACACGTTCAAACGTGGTCATGATTGACCAGACGCCGGTGGGGTTGTCGATTTGTTTTGACATCACGGATGACCAGCAGGCTTACGACATGCACCGCGACGGCGCTCAGGTTGTCTTCGCTCAGACAAACAATGCCGACTTTGGGCGGACCGACGAAAGCCTGCAGCAGCTCTCCATCGCACGCCTGCGTGCTATGGAGATGGGTCGCACTGTGGTCAACATCTCCACGGTTGGCGTGTCCGCCATCATCGCACCCGACGGCTCAACGATCTCTGACTTGCCACGCTTTACCGCAGGTGCCATGTATGCCGACGTGCCGCTCTCGACAACCGCAACTCCGGCAATGATTGCGGGCCGCTTCATCGAGTTACTGTTGGCCGCCACGGGAATTGCCGGCTTGGCCCTCGTGGGCGTTGTGACTTTGCGGGTTAGGCGCCGAGCTTCTCTTGGCCGCGGCGGGCGCGCAGATACTGCAGTCGCTCCTGGAGAATAACTTCGAGCTCCTCCCGCGAGCGTCGTTCAAGCAGCATGTCAAAAGGCGTCCGGGGCACCTTGTCGTCTTCTGCGGCCGTCGCGAGACGTCCTGCCGCACCGGGCTCAGCCAGTGTGGCCACTTCGCCGCACGATGCACACGTCCACGAGTCTGGGTTCTCCGCATCCGCCGCAAAGGTCATTGTGGTGGTCGTTGCGCACGCGCCACAGAGGTACAGAACCTGCTTGCGTTCCGAAAAGACGATTCCTTCGTCGCTCGCCAAACTGCGACTATTGAGGCTAGAACCTCTCAGTGATTGACTCCGCATGATGCCTCCTCGACAGGTGTTGTGTTTCCTGTCTACTGGAGGCAACGCGCGCAAGGGCACGATGCGTTCCCTCAGATGACGTATTCCCAGTTAGCTCTCAGTATGGCGTGACGCAATGACCTCGCGCGCCAGTGCCGCGCGGTCGGTAACCAGTCCGTCTGCTCCGCGATCGAGCAACAGCCGCATGTCGGCCTCCTCGTTGATCACCCAATAGTCGACTCGCACGTCACACCGATGAGCTAACTCGACGAACTTTGCGGTGGACGCATCCAGACCTAGAGCCCGCTGCGGGATCTGCATCACTCTCGATCGACCCACGAGGTGCTTGACCAGAAAGCCCAAGCCCAGGCGGGTCGCAACCAAAATGGCCACGAACTGGTTCGCCGAGACACTCGTCGCGACCCCGGGCATCAGCCGATGAACCTTTCGTCGGTTTCTCTCCGAGAACGAGGCGAGAAGCACACGGTCGTGGGCGATCTGCCTGGCAAGAACAGAGGCCGTGGCGTGGGGGGCATCTGGCGACTTCATGTCGAGGTTGAAGCGCGCCGTGGGAAACGTCACGAGGACGTCTTCAAGAGTGGGCACACCCTCGCCGGCCCCTAAGTCGAGCTTCTTCAGTTCGTGGCTAGAAACGTCACGGATACGCCGAGGGTCTCCCGTCAGACGTTCCAGCGTCTCATCGTGAAACAGCATCGGCACGCCGTCGCGGGACACGTGAACGTCACTCTCCAGAACGTCGGCACCAGCGGCGAGAGCCGCCCTGAAGCCACCGAGGGTGTTCTCTACGAAACCTGGCATGTTGCCGCGGTGGGAAAGAACGAGGGGAGTGGCGCGATGCGGCACCGACGATGAGCTCATCCGCTCAAAGTAGCAGGTGCGTCGGTTGCCACTTGCTAGTCTCGTTATCGGACACGGCGCTCAGCGTTCCAGCCATCATCACACCGAAAGAGAGACTCATGACAAACCCCCTTGCTTCGGGTTCGCTCAACGGCAAGTCCGCGCTCGTCACCGGATCCTCCCGCGGGATTGGCGCAGAAACCGTGGGTTACTTTGCCGAAGCCGGTGCTCGCGTCGTCATCAACTTTCGCGACAAAGAGGCTCGTGCCGCCAAGATTCGCGACGGCATTGTTTCTGCCGGCGGCGAAGCAATCATCGTGGGTGCCGATCTGACCAACTCCGACGATGTTCGCCGCATGTTCGCGGACGCGGAAGCCGCATTTGGCAAACTCAACATCCTGGTGATGAACGCCTCTGGCGGCATGGAGACCAGTATGGGAGAGAACTACGCCATGCGACTCAACCGTGATGCCCAGGTCGTCTTGCTCACCACCGCCATTCCTCACCTTGCAGACGGTGCCCGCGTGGTGTTTGTCACGAGTCACCAAGCGCACTTCATCCGCACGACGCCCACCATGCCCGAGTATGAACCCGTTGCCCTGTCAAAGCGTGCCGGCGAGGACGCACTGCGCGACATGATCGACGAGCTCGCGGCGAAGAACATTGAGTTTGTTGTTGTGTCGGGCGACATGATTGAGGGCACGATCACGGCAACTCTCCTCAATCGGGTCAATCCCGGAGCGATTGAAGCGCGCAAGCAGGCTGCGGGTCGTCTTTACAACGTTGCCGAGTTTGCGGCCGAGATCGCCCTCGCAGCTGTAGAACCGGTTCCTGCCGATCACACGCGTCTCGTAGGCGACACGAGCGACTTTACGGTCTAGAGCGGTGACACGCCCCGCACACCGCCGGGTTTCGCGCGTGCTTCTGTTCGACGAGCACGAGAGACTTCTCCTGATGAAAACGGCGTCACCCAGGCTGGCCGTCCCCGTTATCCGCTGGATCACTCCCGGTGGGGGAGTAGACGACCACGAGTCACACCAGGAGGGTGCCATTCGCGAACTGTTTGAAGAAACCGGGCTCCGTGTCGCCGAGGTGGGTGAGCCCGTATGGAGCGTGTCAGGCGAGAGCAGGTTTTCGGACGGACACGTTCAGACCACCTATGCCGAGTTCTTTGCCGTGCACACGCAGGCCTTTGAGCCAGTCGACCACAACTGGATGCCCGACGAGTTCTCCGACATCCACGATGTGCGCTGGTGGCGTCTCGACGACCTCCGCGTCACCGAGGAGCCGTTCGGGCCACTCAACCTGGTCGACCTCGCTCTGGGCGTCCTGGACGGGCGGCACACGAAATAGGGCGGCCATCCGCAGATGACCGCCCCAACGTTCTCGCTCACTAACTCCGGGCGCGACCTACGGCAATGGCGCCAACCACCTGGACGACCGCCAACGCGAGTGCCACCACGCCAATCACAATCATGATGAGTGCAACGCCCTGGCTGCCCAAGAAGAACATGGCAACTCCCGCGAGCACCGAAATGATTCCGGTGACGATACTGAACGCACGAGCTGCCGCACGTGACGACTCAATCAGGGTCGCAATTCCATCGATGATCCACGAAATGCCGATAATGATGGCCAGAACCTCGACGCCGACAGTGATGTTCAGCAGGATCACGACGCCTGCGGCAAGCAAGATCACACCAGTGATAATGCTGAGTGTTCGGCCAAGACCGGTCAGACCGGGGCCACCGATGCCAACAATCACACGCACGATGCCCCGAATCAGAACGAAGACTCCGAAGATAATTGCCGCCAACAGTGCCGAGTCTTGCGGGAACGCCAGCATCA
>DBCH01000033.1:0-515 GCA_002292955.1 Microbacteriaceae bacterium UBA963
AGGTGAGCCCGCCGTTGCGCGGGATCTCCCCGAACCACCGAGAGATCCTCGGGGGCAAACATCACCACACTCAACGCGCGCGCAAGATCGCCGGACTTGCTGGCGTTGCCGTTCATTTGAATTCGATCCGGGTTTGCTCGGTTGATCTCCCACTCGCAGGTCAGCGCCCGTTCCTGTGCCACGACCGTGGCGCGAATAACGCCGGTCTCCCGATCTTTGTGAATCAGGGGCGAGGTGGTGTTTATTCGGTGTGACTTACCCGACGCAAGAAGATACAGCGCTTCAACAAGATTGGTTTTGCCTTGACCGTTCCTACCAGCGAAAACCGTGACGCCTGGTTGGAGTGTCACGTCTACCTCGCGGTAATTGCGATAATCCCGGAGGCCTAATCGCTGCAAAAACATGACTAGCGCATCAAAAGATTGGGCTGCAACAGGTACTTAAAGCCCGCGGCGTCATTATCCGTTGCTGACGTTTGTCGGGTGATCAGTACCGGCCCAGGCTTAGGCTGATTG
>DBCH01000033.1:651-5145 GCA_002292955.1 Microbacteriaceae bacterium UBA963
GCTGTCCACGTTTTCTGTAGCCTGCGCTTTATCACCACCGAGTCCTTCCAGCATGACCCCGTCTTTACCGAAGGTGAAACGGATGGCGATATCACGCTCGAGGACCAGCTTCACGCGACGTACAGCCTCGACCAATTCCGCGGTATTGACCACCGCGTAGTTTTCAACCGACTCCGGAAAAAGCCGGCGGATCGGCGGATACTGACCGCGAATAAGAACGGACGTGACGGTCTTGTCGTCAGCAGTGAATGAGATCAGTTCTCGCTCACCTTCCGCGGTGAACGTGATGGTGATCACCCCGGAGTTCGCAAACGTCTTGCTCACCTCATGAATTATTCGCACGGGTACAAGCGCGGTAACGTCGGTGGCCCCGTCGGAGCCGTCCCAATCGATAGAGCGCACCGCTACGCGGTAGCGATCTGTCGCAATAAGGCTCAGTTGGTTGTTCGCCACCTCAACGAGAACTCCCGTGATCACGGGGGTCACGTCTTCACGAGAGGCGGCAACCGCAACCTGGCCCACGGCATCAGCAAAAACATCAGCGGGTACCTTGCCGGAGCGCCCCGTCACCACGGGAATCGCTGGATACTCCTCAAGGGGCATGGACAACAGTGTGAACGAGGCTTTACCGCACGAGATGACAACTCGGCTGTCTTGAGTGGAAAAAACAACGGGTGCGTCAGGAAGCCGACTGGCAATATCAGCCAGAAGTCGGCCCGAGACAAGCATGCGTCCTGGCTCATCAACAGATGCCGCGATCTTGGTGGTGGCGGATGCCTCGTAATCAAAGGAGGACAAAACAATTCCAGAGTCGGTCGACTCAATGAGAACACCGCCGAGCACGGGATGATTGAACTTGCTCGGAAGCAGTTTCACGGCAAAAGAAACTGCGTCGCTAAACACGTCGCGGTTGACTTGAAATTTCACAATGTTTCTTTCTTCTGAAGCCGGGTATCCCATGCTAGTCGGCGGGCAGACATCCGCATATTCTCTCGAGCGGTCCGTGAAGGTTATCGAGTTTTCTGCTTAATGGTTAGGAGAATTAATAATCTTAACGTCTGTGGATACTGTGTAGAACGTTCGGTAGGTCACGGATTTTGAGGAAACGACACGTTTGTAAGTTGTGAGCCGGTGGGGGATACCGAAAGAGCCATGAGCCAGGCCCGCGCGCTGCACACCTACTAATCCACAGAAGGCCTTAAGTTATCCACAGAAAGACACGGGGTTATCAAAAAGAATCAACAGGGTTATCCACAGGGGTTAACGTGGTTCGGCGCTCTTTTGCTTGATTCGTGTCGTGAGTTCTGTGACCTGGTTATAGATGGAGCGACGCTCTTTCATGAGTTCAGCGATCTTTTTGTAGGCGTGCATGACCGTGGTGTGATCGCGCCCGCCAAAAAGCTGCCCAATTTTAGGCAACGAGAGGTTTGTCATTTCTCGACACAGGTACATGGAAATTTGGCGCGCCGTGGCAATGGCCTGTGCTCGTGACGAACCGGTGAGTTCGTCCACACCGAGCTTGAAGTATTCGGCGGTGGTGTTGATGATATCTGCCGGCGCTATGACGTTCGTTTCGTCGAGAGAAATGAGTCCTTTCAATACGGTCTGCACGAGGGCAAGGTCGACAGGCTGCTTATTGAGATTTGCGAAGGCAGTCACGCGGATGAGAGTGCCCTCGAGCTCACGAATGTTGCTGGTGACTTTGGTGGCCATGTATTCCAGAATTTCGTGCGGAACGTTGAGTCGTTCTTTTTCGGCCTTCTTACGGAGGATAGCGATTCGGGTCTCAAGGTCAGGAGTCTGTACGTCAGTGATGAGGCCCCACTCGAAACGGGTCACCATGCGGTCTTCAAAGCCGGTCAGGTGCTTTGGTGGCAGGTCGCTGGTGATGACCACCTGTTTGTTGTGATCGTGAAGCGTGTTGAAAGTGTGGAAAAAGGCTTCCTGTGTTTCGGCGCGGCCCTGAAGAAACTGAATGTCGTCAATCAGCAGGATGTCGATATTGCGATAACGGGCTTGAAAAGCCGAACCACGGTTGTTGGCGATGGAGTTAATGAAGTCGTTGGTAAATTCCTCTGAGCTCACATAGCGAACGCGGATCGTGGGGAAAAGGCTTTGTGCGTAGTGACCAATGGCGTGCAACAGGTGAGTCTTGCCGAGTCCGCTTTCCCCATAGATGAAGAGCGGGTTGTACGCCTTTGCGGGAACTTCGGCAACGGCAACGGCGGCAGCGTGGGCGAATCTGTTTGACCCACCAATAACAAAACTGTCGAAGGTGTACTTGGGGTTGAGGCGCGACTCGGGTTCGTTGGGCGCTCCAATAATGGTGGGCTCGGTGATCACGTCCCTAAAGTCTTGGTCGCCCAGAGTGTCGAGAGTATCTTGCGCGGAAATCTCTGGATTCACGACAATGGCGAACGTGGCAACACCGACCTCTTCGTCGAGCGATGCGATGGCTGCGAGAAGTGGGACACGAAGACGTTCCTCGATCATGCTGCGCGTGAAGTCGTTGGGAACTTCCAGGTAGAAGGTCCCGGCCATGACACCTTTGGGTTCGACAAGACTCGCGAAACCATAGAGCGGAGGGGTAACGGCCGGGTCTGCGGCGAGTGCCTGGAGGATCTTTCCCCAGGCTTCACGAATGGCGTCATCGTCCATATTGGCGCCCCTCAGAGTGTCAGCTGGCCCGATGAGCTCCGCGGGATTGTGGCGGTGAACGGTCCAAATTCGTTGTGGATTACTGAGACTAGACCGTAGTCCAGCCTGTGGATATCGGCAAGTCTAATCTGTGGATAACGTACCAGTTTGACCGGAAGGTACCTTCTCACCTAGTTTTAAGGCCTGGCGTGGACATCGCCAGCCACCTGCCTTCTACGTGTACTGACGGAGTTTGATCATGACCAAGCGCACCTTTCAGCCCAACAACCGCCGTCGGGCAAAGACGCACGGTTTTCGCGCGCGCATGCGCACTCGTGCTGGACGCGCCATTCTCGCCGCGCGCCGCCGCAAGGGTCGCACCGAGCTTTCGGCATAGCTAGGAGACCCCGTGTTGCCGCGGGACCAGCGAATCATCATGCCCCGTGAGATTCGCCAGCTTGTTCGTCGTGGAAAAAAGACGGTCACCCCGCTCGTGATTTCTTACTCCCTGACTTCGGACACTTCTCGCGCCGCCGTTTTGGTGAGCAAGGACGTGGGTAATGCGCCAACGCGCAACCGCGTTCGTCGGCGAATCCGACACATTCTTGCCGCTGAGTTGCCCACCCGAGCGGTGGAGGTAGTGGTGAGAGCGTTACCCCCGAGTGCCTCCGCATCTTGGTCTGATTTGCGAGAGGCTACTATTGCGAGTTTGGGCCGGGCCAGTGAGCGCTCCTAGGGTTCTTGTTTTCATTTATCTCGCTCCTCGAAATGCGGGCGTCGCCCTCCTGTGGGCATACCGGTTTCTGATCTCACCGCTGTACGGTGACGTCTGCCGCTACTACCCCAGCTGCTCGCACTACAGCCTTATTGCGGTGGGCCAACGAGGATTGGTTATGGGTACATGGCTTACGGCGCGTAGGCTGGTGAGGTGTCATCCGTGGGCGGCGGGTGGCATTGATGACGTCCCGCCCCCACGGCACCAGCACTTTCGTGTGCACGCGTCAGGATTCGTGTCCCCCTAGTCCCCGACAGAACGGCTCAGGTTACCCTCACCATGGACATCTTTGGCATCCTTCTCTGGCCCATCAAGTGGGTCATCGAGCTCATTCTGATTGTCTTCCACTGGCTCTTTACTCAGACGGGCCTCGATCCGGCCGCGGGCATCACCTGGGTCCTGGCCATTGTGGGTCTCGTTGTTGTGGTGCGGTCCGCCCTCATCCCCGTCTTTGTTCGCCAGATTCGCAGTCAGCGCAAGATGCTTGAGGTGGCGCCGGAACTGAAGAAGATCCAAGACAAGTACAAGGGCAAGCGCGACCAGTTCTCTCGCGAGGCGATGTCGCGCGAAACGATGGCGCTCTATCGTCAGGCCGGCACGAACCCTCTCAGCTCGTGCCTCCCGATTCTGCTGCAGATGCCCATCTTCTTCGGCCTGTTTCTTGTTTTGAATGAAGCGCAGTCAACCGGCAAGGCGGGCGTCGGCTTCATGACGCAGGCCCTCGCCCAACAGTTCTCGGACGCCAGCCTGTTTGGCGTCGCGCCGCTGCACGACAGCTTTCAGAGCGCCTTGGAGGCAAAGCCACAGGAGGTCGCGGTTATGGTGATCGCGGTCGTCATGGTGGTTCTCATGACCGCTTCGCAGTTCATCACCCAGCTACAGATCGTCTCGAAGAACATGTCTGAGGAGACCAAGGCGAGCCCCACGTTCCGCCAACAACGCATCTTGCTTTACATCCTTCCCCTGGTCTTTCTGTTCTCGGGTTTCGCGTTCCCCATCGGTGTGATGTTCTACTGGCTTGCCTCAAACTTCTGGACAATGGGCCAGCAGTTCCTGGTCATTCGCAACATGCCGTCTCCCGG
>DBCH01000059.1:0-1296 GCA_002292955.1 Microbacteriaceae bacterium UBA963
CACCCAAATGTAGAAGCCGCCGTTGGGCACGTTCCACGTCAACTCAGGAAGGTGCTCGTCGAGAGCCTCAAGCATGGCGTCGCGCCGCTCTCGATAAACACCGCGAAACTCGTCAATTTGGCCACGCCAGTCGGCCTGAGTGAGGTATTCGGAGATCACGAGTTGGCTGAAGGAGCTGGGACACAGAATGGCGGCTTCTGCCGCGAGCACCAGCTTCTCCCTGATGGCGTGCGGCGCCAAGGCCCAGCCCACGCGAAAACCGGGCGCCAGAGTCTTCGAGAACGATCCGAGGTAGATGACTCCGTCTTCATCGAGTGAACGGATTGCGGGCGGCACGGGCTCGTCAAAAGACAGGAGCCCGTAGGGGTTGTCCTCAAGAATGAGAATGTTGTGCTCTTTACAGATGGCCAGAATCTCCGGCCGACGCTCCGCAGAGAGTGTGACTCCTGCCGGGTTGTGAAAGTTCGGAATCGTGTACAAGAACTTAATGGTGCGGTTCTCAGCCCGAAGGCGAACGATGGTTTCGCGAAGGGCGTCGGGCACGAGCCCGTTTTCATCGGTGAGCACGTGCACCATGTGGGCCTGGTAGGACCGGAAAACACCTATGGCGCCGACGTAACTGGGCGCTTCGGCAAGGATCACGTCACCCGGATCAATGAAGAGCTTGGTCACCAGGTCAAGGGCCTGCTGGCTGCCGGTGGTCACAACGACGTTGTCCATGCTCGCCGAGATGCCCTCAAGCGCCATCACCTCGAGAATCTGCTCTCGCAAGTGGGGCACTCCCTGGCCCGAACCGTATTGCAGCGCGGTGGGCCCCTCAATCGACATCACGCGGTCGAGGGCGCTACGAACCAATTCCTCAGGAAGTGCTCGCACGTAGGGCATACCACCGGCCAAAGACACAACTTCGGGACGCGACGCCACGGCAAAGAGTGCTCGCACCTCGGAGGCACTCAACCCCGCCGCGCGCGCTGCGTAGTGATCAAGCCACGGATCGAGCGTGATCGGTTTTGCGCCACGGGGAGCATTCACCGCTTAATGCTATCGGTCGTGCGAGGCACCTTCATGTCGCGTGTGCCGCGTTCGATGCCGAATGCGCACCTGATGAGGCTGTTAGCCGATGAAGTCAGCGAGGTCGGCCTCGAGTGCCGGCTTGGGCTTTGCACCAATGACTGTCTTAACAACCTCGCCGTTCTGGAAGACCTTCATGGCGGGGATTGACGTGATTTGGTAGGCCATCGCCGTCTGCGGGTTCTCGTCGACATTGAGCTTCACGATGTCAATCTTGTCTCCGTG
>DBCH01000059.1:1318-12861 GCA_002292955.1 Microbacteriaceae bacterium UBA963
TCGGCCAGAATCTGGTCAAGGATGGGCCCGACGGCACGGCAGGGGCCACACCATTCGGCCCAAAAATCAACCAGGATGGGCTTGCTCGAGGCCAAGACCTCGGCGGCGAAAGTAGAATCGGTAACGGGGCGAGCAGAGGACACGGTGTCTCCTTTAGCGATGGGGTGTTGGGCGGTGACGAGCGGTTGAGTTGTCTGGCTGGTGCGATTAAGTGATCGGCAAGCGCGGCTATGCCGGCACTGCTTGTGACAGCAATTCTGCCGGAAGGGCGGCCAAGTAGTGCTCGGCATCGAGGGCAGCAACCGTGCCGCTGCCGGCAGCGGTTACCGCCTGCCGATAGGTCGGATCAATCACGTCGCCGGCCGCAAACACGCCCGGAAGCGAGGTGAGCGAGGAGCGTCCCTTGACGGCGATTGTTCCCTCGGGCGTGAGGTCGAGCTTATTGTGCACGAGGTGGGTTCGGGGGTCGTTACCGATGGCAATGAACAGGCCGTCAAGGTCGAGATCCCGCACCGACCCATCAACGGTGTTCGTCAGCGTGACACCGGTGAGGGCGGTCTCGCCGTGAAGGGCGGTCACGGCTGTATTCCACACAAACTCAATCTTGGGGTCGTTGTGTGCTCGATCCTGCATGATTTTGGAGGCACGCAACGAGTCCTTGCGGTGAATGACGTAGACCTTGTCGGCAAAGCGCGTGAGGAAAGTTGCCTCTTCCATTGCGGAGTCGCCACCACCAACGACGGCAATGGTTTTCTGCCTAAAGAAGAAGCCGTCGCACGTGGCGCACCACGACACTCCGTGACCGCTCAGACGGTCTTCATTTTCAATGCCGAGCTTGCGATAGGCGGAGCCCGTGGCCACAATCACGGCCAAGGCTTCGTGTGTCTCGCCCGAGCCCAGCGTGACGCGCTTGATGTCTCCCGCCAAATCGAGTTCGGTGACGTCGTCGAGCAACACCTCGGCACCGAACTTCTCGGCCTGCTCTTGCATGCGTTGCATGAGGTCGGGACCCATAATGCCGTCGGGGAATCCCGGGAAGTTCTCCACGTCGGTGGTATTCATCAGCTCGCCACCGGCTTCAACCGAGCTGGCAACCACGAGGGGAGCGAGGTTAGCGCGCGCCACGTAGATGGCTGCGGTATAGCCGGCCGGCCCGGAGCCGACAATGATGACTTGGCGCATGATTTTCCTCACTCGACAGGTGCCGATTACCTCAAACTAAAGGTGGTGACACCGCCACCCCTTAAAACTCAGTCTACGGTCTGATTATTCCCGCGTCCGGCGGGAGATTAGCCCGCGCGCCTCTCGCAGCTCGGGGATGCGGAAGACGGCCATGAGCAGAACATAGACGAGCGTCACTGCCACACCAATGACGAGCATTGCGACCAGGGCGTTGCCGAGGTTAGCCAGCGCCCAGCCCGACTCGACATAGGCACCGAGGGCCCACGCCACGGCCATTCCCACGCCGGCGGCAACCAGCCCGAAGGCGTTGGCGAGGACGAAGCTTCGACCCATGTGAAGACTGGAGACGCCCAGGCGACGGCGCACAAGCACGGCGCCAAAGACAATCCACCCAATGGTGATGATCGAAACGGAAACGGCAATGCCCAGGGCAATGATGTTGCGAGGGAGGAACGCACAGCCGATAAGAAGCCCCGTGAGGAGAACGGGTTGCCACATCGTGACGATGAACGCGAGGCGCCCGTCATTCAGCGCGAACAGAACGCGCTGGAGAATGAAGACACCGCTGAAGGCGGGGAGGCCGAGGGCAAACACGGTCAAGATCCACCCCATGTCCCACACCCCCTGAAAAGTTGAGGCGAAAAGCGTCGTAAACGGAAGCGCGATGCCCATTAGCCCTGCGGCAGCCCACGACATGAAGTAGCCGATGCGTCGCAGGGATTCCCCGGTATCGGCAGCAACGAGATCGAGTTTTGCTGCGGCGGCGTTTGTGCTCATCCGGGTGTAGTAGGCCGTACCCAACGAGACAGCAATGATGGAGTGCGGAAGCATGAAAATCAGCCACGCGGTTTGAATCGTAAAGACGGAGGCGTTGGTTCCGGAGGCCAAACCGGCGACGTTTATCTCAACCACGCCCTGAATTTGGGTGGCCAAAATCATGGCGAGTGTCCAGCCGGCCATCTTTCCGGTGTCCCGGAGCCCTACACCGCGCCAGCGGAAATCGGGGCGATAGCGAAGCCCAATACGTCGCCAAAAAAGCACCAGTAGCAGGGCCTGGAGGGCAACGCCCGCCGTGGCCGTTCCCGCGAGCAACGCCACCATGTCGGGTGACCAATCTCCGACCGACCGCACGCCGATGCTATCCGCACCGAACAGGGCGATGAACACGGAGAGCCCAATGATGCTAATGACGTTGTTGGCTACGGGCGTCCAGGTGAACGGCCCAAACGAGCCGCGGGCGTTCAAAACTTCGCCCAGCAGGGCGTAGAGGCCGTAGAAGAAAACTTGCGGCAAACACCAGTAGGCAAAGGCGCTCGCCAGTGCCAGCTGTTCATCCGACCATGTGACGGCGTACATGCGCACGAGGACGGGTGCCAACAGGGTTGCGGCAAGGGCCGTCGCCGTTATCACAACCAGCGCGATGGTCACGAGCTTGTTGATGTACGCCGTTCCACCGTCGTGGTGCACGGCGGAGCGAACAATGGCGGGCACAAGTGTGGCCGATAGAACGCCTCCGGCAACAATGGCGTAGATGGCGTTGGGCAACTGGTTGGCTACGGCAAAAGCGTCCGCCCCCGCGCTCGCGACGACGCCCAGAGCCTGAGCCAGAATGATAGCGCGAACGAAGCCCAGGGCCCGGGAGACCGTGGTGCCTGAGGCGAGAAAGATGCTCGCGCGTCCGATACTTGACGTTGCCACCTAGGCGCCTTGTGCCTTTCGCCGTTGAACCGTGCGGATGACACCGGCGACCACCAGCCCCACGAATACGGCGCCCAAAGCAATCAGCCCGACCGCTTCCCAGTCTGCTCGCACGTTGACGCGAAGCGAACGAAGCGAGCCGACCGGCTCCCCCGATTCAGAGGCCAACGTGGTGTCGACCAAGACGGAACCGTTGCTCACTTGTGCTTCGGCCGAGAATCGCGCCACTGCTTGAGCCCGGGATTCGATTTTGACCGTAACCGGCCCCTCAATTGAAATGCTGTTGTTCCTCGGGTCGGCGGTAACGACGACCGTGACCGGCGTCGCGAGCCCGTTCTCCACGGCAACCGGAAGCGTCGCCGTGGAGCCGATCATGTTGATGGTGCTATCGGTTGACACCCGAACGCTGGCCAACACATCCCGCATTTCTGCGAGAGACTCAGCGACGCGCCCGGGCCACGATTCGTCTCCTACCAAACCGGCGGCCAGAGTCGCCATTGTCTGGCGGGCAGAGGGGTCTGTGACCACGGACGGTTCTGCGGCAATCGAGGCGAAGGCCGTCACGGCATCGTTCGCACGCACCAGATCTCCGATGGCGGCCAGACGCTCGGGCGATTCACTGCGTGGCACGAGATCCGCATCGACCGGGGGAATGAGCGCAAGATCTGATAGGCCCGCGGTTGCAAGCCAGGGCAATGACTTCAGTGCGGTGAGGGTTGTCTTCAGGCGCGCGACAGCCGCTGCGTCACCCGAACGAGTCAGGGCGGCGATGGCACCTCGCTGAACCGAGGGGTCTGTGACGAGGGCAGAGAGGCGAACGACGGCAGAGGCCATCGCCCCACTCCACGCTTCGGTTGTTGTCGCGGCTGCCGCGCTGCCGAGGGCTCCACTAATGCCGTCGTTGACCACTAGTGCGCTCATGCCGCCCACGCGTGCTGAAAAAACGGATCCGAGACCGTTTCCGACATTGCCCGACGACAACAGCACAGTCGACGATCCGGCGTTCGAGATTGCCGAGAGTGCTGCTTCGTCAACCGAATTGGCCACGGGCCACGCTAAACCCCGACTGGTCGGCGTCCACCCGTTCACTCGCGGGGTCGGGTCGGCGGCCGGCAACGTGCTCGGAGCCGTAGCGGACGAGGGGCTAGGAGACGGGCTGGGGAGTGTGTCACCGTTAGGCGCCGATGGAGAAACCGGAACCACTGCCCTCAGCGCCGCTTCAAGATCTTGACTACCGTCACGCGAACCGCTGGAAAGCAACTGGCTCGCTCCGGCCTGGATTTGACCGGCCAAGTCGGCGTCACCGTAGGCCGTCAGAAAGGTGTCCGGCGAGTCGGCCACGAGCCCCTGCCACCACTCCAACGCCCGAGGACCCGCGTTGCCGTCTGCCAGCACGGAAACGGGGATCCGCGGGTCGATCGCCAGCGTGGCAAAACTGTTTTCGGTCTGCGTCGCAAGGTCATCGAGGAGCCCTCCCGCTGAGGTCAGGCGCTCGAGAGAGTCCGGGTCGATGACTTGGCCCGGCTCCTGTGGCACCACGACAGGAACGACCACGGCGAGGGAGGCGACCGCGGGAGCCTGTGCGCCCGCGTAAAGCACCGCCGCGTGTTGGCGGGCGAGAGCACCGGCCTCGCCGTCAACGGTAATCAGGAGGGCCCGAGCACCCCACACACTGTTCCAGCCCCCGCGCGCCAGGTCGAGGGAAACCGGCACGCTGACCTTTTCTCCGTCGGCCAGATCCGCGATGTCGCGTGACCCCAGCGTGGCGCCGCGAGCGCCCGTTGACGTTGCCAGCCAGTCTTCGAGCCCGGCCACGGTCGTGACGTCAACATCGATCGCGGTGACCGAGACCGATGTCGCGGCAACGTCTTTGCCGGAATTGTTGGCGAGGTGAACGGTGACAGTCATCGGCGCACCTGGAGTTGCGATGCCCTGATCCGAAATCGTTGAGGTGAGCGTGAGGCCGTCAACGACGGTTGCTTGGGCCGGAACGCCGGCGGCGATGCCCGCGGCGAGCAGAACGCCCGCGACAAGAGCGCTCGCCACGGGGGAAGTGAAGCGTCGCCGCTCACGCGTATCTGAGTGACCCGCCCGCATGAGGGCAATTCTAAGTGAGGCCACACCAGCCGCGAGGGACCGCACACGTAGAATCTGGTGTGTGCACAGCGCCGCGGAAGCTCTCAACGTTCTGCGAGACCTGAGCGAGACCCCGACCGTCTCGACTCTGGCGCTCGCCTTCCAGGCGGCCAATCACGAACTTGCTCTGGTCGGCGGGCCCGTTCGCGACGCCTTTCTTGGTCGGGGTATCAATGATCTCGACTTCACGACGTCGGCACGCCCGGATCAAATCCTCGCTCTCGTTGAACCGGTCGCCGAGGCTGTCTGGGACATCGGCCGCGACTTCGGAACAATTGGCGCGCAGATTCAGGGGGAGCGCGTTGAGATTACGACCTATCGCAGCGATGCCTACGACGGCGAGTCACGCAAGCCCATCGTGCAGTTTGGCGAGTCGCTCGTCGACGACCTCCGCCGGCGTGATTTCACGGTCAACGCGATGGCCGTTCTGCTCCCGCAGCTTTCGCTGATCGACCCGTTTGGCGGCATCGATCACCTGGTTGCCGGTCGGCTCGTGACACCCGCACCGGCCGAGGAGTCCTTCGGCGACGATCCCCTCCGCATGATGCGGGCCGCTCGATTTGTGGCGCAGCTCGGGTTCACCCTCGACGAACACGCCGAGTGGGCCATGACGGAACTTGCACCAGCGATTGAGCGCATTTCTGCCGAACGCGTCAGCGACGAGCTGGTCAAGTTGCTCTCCACCGACAGCCCCCTTGAGGGTGTTCGTCTCTTGGTGAGCACCGGGATTGCCGACCGCGTGCTCCCCGAAGTTTCGGCACTCCGCCTCGAAGTTGATGAACACCACCATCACAAGGATGTCTACGAGCACAGCCTGACCGTTCTGGCACAGGCCATTGAGCTCGAGCGTGAACGCCACCCCGACGCTGAGCCCGACGTGCCGCTTCGCCTAGCGGCTCTGTTGCACGACATTGGAAAGCCCGAAACGCGCAGGCTCGAGCCGGGCGGCACGGTGACGTTCCACCATCACGACATGGTCGGCGCAAAGTTGGCGATCAAAAGACTCAAGGCGCTCCGGTTCGACAAGGAGACCACTGCCCACGTTGCGCGCCTCATTGAGCTTCACCTGCGGTTCTTTGGCTACTCCGAGGGGGTGTGGAGTGACTCTGCCGTGAGGCGTTATGTTCGGGATGCCGGTGATCAGCTGGAACGACTGCACATCCTGACGCGCGCCGATGTCACAACACGAAACACGCGAAAGGCTGATCGGCTCGCTCACGCCTACGACGACCTCGAGCGCCGCATTGCAGAGTTGGCGGAGCGCGAAGAGATTGAGGCTGTGCGCCCCGACCTGGACGGCGAGCAGATCATGGCCATCCTGAATATCCCCGCGGGTCGGCTCGTGGGACAGGCCTATTCCTTCCTGCTCAACCTTCGACTCGACGAAGGGCCGCTGGGTGAGGAGGAGGCTACGCGCCGATTGCGCGCCTGGCACGATTCGCTTGCCGGCAACGAATCCGGCTAAAATTGCGAAGTTACCCGAAAGCTGCGTGAGTAGCCTCTCCGGGTGGCGTATGTGCAACCCTCCTGCTGCAGAAATCCTGTAGCCGTTTAGTCCGAAGGAGGCGGGTTAGTCATGCATCAATATGAACTCATGGTCATCCTCGACCCCGAGGTTGACGAGCGCACCATCGCTCCCAGCCTGGAGAAGTTCTTGAATGTCATAACGAACGATGGCGGAACCATCGAAAACGTTGACATCTGGGGACGTCGTCGCTTGGCCTACGAAATCAACAAGAAGGCCGAAGGCATTTATGCCGTCGTCAACTTCACCGCCGCCCCGGCGTCGACAACTGAGCTGGATCGTCAGCTCAAGCTGTCCGAAGCCGTCATGCGCACCAAGGTGCTGCGTGCCGAGGAGGCCATCGCCATGGTCGCCGCTGAGGCTGTCCGCGTCGAGGCCAAGGCAGCTCGCGCCGCCGCCGCTCCGGCAAAGGCGAAGGCTTAGCACCATGGCCGGCGAGACCATCATCACGGTTGTGGGAAACCTCACTGCCGACCCCGAGCTGCGTTACACGCAGAACGGACTGGCGGTCGCCAACTTCACCATCGCTTCGACCCCGCGCAACTTCGACCGCGCGAGTAGCGAGTGGAAAGACGGTGAGGCGCTGTTTCTTCGCGCCAGCGTATGGCGCGAGTTTGCCGAAAACGTTGCGGGCACCCTCACCAAGGGCATGCGCGTGATGGCAACAGGCCGACTCAAGCAGCGCTCCTATGAAACCAAAGAGGGCGAAAAGCGAACGACCATCGAACTCGAGGTTGACGAGATTGGTCCTTCGCTGCGTTACGCCAAGGCCACGGTGACGCGTCAGGCGTCGTCTGGCCGCACGGGTGGAGAAGATGCGTGGGCATCGGCACCCCCCGCAGTAGCTGGCGGAGCAGACCCCTGGGCGACGCCCGGTGTGCCCGCCGACGAAACCCCGTTCTAGTAGACCTTGAGGAGCGCCTGGCGCGTTCCGCGAAGAGAAAGTAAGAGAAAAAGATGGCTGGAAAGTCAAGCGGCGACCGCCGCAAGCCGCTGCGCGGCGGCAAGGGCGCGAAAGCCCTCGCTCCCGCTAAGGCGATTCGCGTTGGCGTCATCGATTACAAAGATGTCGCCACGCTTCGTAAGTTCATTTCCGAGCGCGGAAAGATCCGCTCGCGTCGCATCACGGGTGTTTCCGTGCAGGAGCAGCGTCTCATCGCTCGCGCCGTGAAGAATGCGCGCGAGATGGCTCTACTGCCCTACGCTGGCGCCGGACGCTAGGAGGAGACACTATGTCAAAACTCATTCTGACTAACGAGGTCTCTGGCCTCGGTTCGGCCGGCGACGTTGTTGAGGTGAAGAACGGTTACGCACGTAACTATCTGATCCCTCAGGGTTTCGCGGTCGCTTGGTCTCGCGGCGGCGAAAAGCAGGTCGAGCAGATTCGCTCGGCCCGCGCTGCTCGCCAGCTGGCCACGAACGAAGAGGCTCAGGCGCTCAAGGACAAGCTCGAGAACGCCGTCATCAAGCTCGCCGTCAAGGTGGGACGCGATGGTCGCCTCTTCGGATCCGTCAAGACCGGGCACATCGCAGAGGCCGTGGCGGAAGCGGGAATCGGCGACATCGACAAGCGCAAGATTGAAATCCTTGCGCCGATCAAGTTCACGGGTAACCACGAGGCCACCGTTCGTCTTCGCGACGAGATGGTCGCTACCATCACTCTTCAGGTGGTTGCAGCCAAGTAGCACATTTACACACAAGCGGGGCGGAATCTTTAGGGTTTTCGCCCCGTTTTTGTTGTGTATTGAGTAAAGAATTCCACAAGCCTCAAGAATTCCTTGAAGGATGATTGAATCCACAGCTGGGGACAAAGAAAATACCTGCTCAGAGCTTATTTTTTTCTCAAAAATAGTCCGCCATGCACAGGTTATCCCCATGTCCATGAACAGGTTTTAGTCGATTTTGGGCGAGTCATCCACATAGTTATCCACAGGGTCGTTTGGCGGCATGACATCCCGTTCCTAGAGTGTGCAAAGGCGTTATCCCGTGGGTCGCTGTGGGGCATTGTCCGTGGCGTGAGCTAAGCCTTAACTGAAGCAGTACCTCCCCTCTCGGCGAAAGGAAAATCCGTGTCGATCGCACACTTGGGAATCGCCGCAGAGTCGCCGGAACGCGGCAACGAGCGTGTTGCGCCCCACGACATGCTGGCGGAGCAGAGCACCCTCGGCGGAATGTTGTTGAGTAGTGACGCCGTAGCCGACGTCATCGACGTCGTTCGAGGCAACGACTTTTACTACCCCAAGCACGAGACCATCTACGATGCGATTCTCTCGCTCTACTCGCACGGCGAACCCACCGACGCCATCACGGTCTCCGATGAACTCACCAAGACGGGCTCTCTGGCCAAGGCCGGCGGCGCAGATTATCTGCACACACTCACGTCGATTGTTCCCACCGCAGCCAACGCCGGCTACTACGCCGCGATTGTGGCCGAGCGCGCTCTCCTGCGCCGGCTCATTGACGCGGGCACGCGCATCGTCCACATGGGTTATTCGGGCGAGGGCGATGCCATCGATTTGGTGAATAATGCCCAGGCGGAGATTTACGGCGTAACCGGCATGGCCGAGGCCGAAGACTACGTGCCGCTCAACTTGGCCGTCACCACGGCTATCGACGAGATTGAGGCGGCGCGTCACCGCGACGGCAACATGACCGGCGTGCCCACGGGATTCCGCGATCTGGATGAACTCACGAACGGCCTGCACCCCGGCCAGCTGGTCATTGTGGCCGCCCGTCCCGCCCTCGGAAAGTCCACGCTCGCGCTCGACATCGCAAGGTCGGCGTCAATCAAGCACAACCTGCCCACCATTTTCTTCTCGCTTGAGATGGGGCGCAGCGAAATCGCCATGCGCTTGCTGTCGGCCGAGGCCTCCGTGCGACTGGAGAACATGCGCAAGGGAACCGTCGACAATCGCGACTGGACAGCAATTGCCAGCACACGCGGACGCATTAACGATGCGCCCCTGTTTATCGACGACAGTCCCAACATGACGCTCGTCGAGATTCGCGCCAAGTGCCGCAAACTTGCTCAGCGCGGTGGCCTCAAACTCATCGTGATCGACTACCTCCAGCTCATGACCTCGGGCAAGAAGGTGGAGAATCGTCAGCAGGAGGTGAGCGAGTTCTCGCGCGCACTCAAGCTTCTGGCAAAGGAACTCCAGGTTCCGGTCGTGGCGCTCTCACAGCTCAACCGCGGACCAGAACAGCGCTCCGACAAGAAGCCAGCCCTCAGTGATCTTCGCGAATCGGGATCGCTGGAGCAAGACGCGGACGTCGTGATCCTCCTGCACCGTGAGGCTCTGGGTGAGCGCGACCATCCGCGGGCCGGCATGGCTGATTTCATCGTGGCCAAGCACCGCAACGGTCGCACCGACACCATCGAAGTCACGTTCCAAGGTCACCTATCGCGCTTCGCCGATGTGGCCAGTCCCACCAAGTAGTCGCATTCTTCCGGCCCCGGGGCCGATGTCGCTCGTGCGGGTGCCCCCACGTAGACTGAGCACAACCTCAGTGGCTTACTTATGACTAACGACACTCATCACGTTCCCCTGCTTGGCCCGGCCCTCATTCTGCAGGCGGTAGTCGCGCTCGTGGGCGCGGTGGTGATTACGTTCACCTCGGATCACTCCCCGCTCGTGGGACTCGTTGTTTTTGCGGGCGTTTCGTTTTTGTTGGCCGCCGGCCAACTGATGACCGCCGTGAGCGTGGCGGCGTGGCCTCGTGCGCGCGTGGCCCTGGCCATTCAGGTCGTGTCGAGCATCGCTGCAGCCGGAATCGCGGCGGCGTTCTTGGGTGGCGACCGCACCACGCTGACACTGTGTGTGAGCATCTGGGCCGGTGTGGTTGCCCTCACCTCTGGTCTGGCCGCGTGGTCCATTACTGACCGCGCCGTCTCTCGTGACTTTTTCATTCTCGCGGGCCTCGCCGGGCTGCTTGCTCTTGTCGAAGCTGCGCTGCCCCTTTCTGATGTGTATGCCGTCGGTTTCCTGGGCGCCTATTTCGCCGTTTTCGGTGTGTTTTCGATCATTGCGGGTGTGGGCATGAGCTCGTTCTCGCGCCGACCCAACCGCACGGAGGAGAAGAAATGACCGCATCACGCCGAGACCGCATGCGCCCCTTTGAAGTGATTGGCCTGGCTGTCATCGTGGCCGTCTTTACGGGAATCGTCGTGATCTCGACGACGCGAAACCTCACCTTGGCGGCTATCTGGTTGGGCGTGGCATTCATTGCCATGCTGGTGGTCTCGGCAACCGTTGTGCTGATGATTCAGCCCAAAAAAGAAGAGCTTGCGGATATCGAAGAGCTCGCCGCCGCGGCACCTGCCAAGTCGGCGGCTGCCGCCGCGAAAAAAAAGCCAACGACGGCCAAGACAGGTTCCGCAGGTACGGCCGATGCGGAGTAAAAGAAGTAGTTAGCCTGTGGGGCCTGCGGCGGTAAAGCGCACCAGTGCCGCAGAATCTCCCACATACGTTGCGGGAGTAAGGGCGGCGAGACGTTCTTTGGCTTCGGCGGAGATGTCGAGACGGGAGACAAACTCAGCGAGATCTGCTGCCGTTACCCTCTTGCCGCGGGTGAGCTCCTTGAGCAGCGCGTAGGGATCTGTGATGCTTGAACGCCCGGCCACCACTTCGGCCCGAATCACCGTCTGAATGGCCTCGCCGAGCACCTCCCAGTTGGCGTCGAGGTCGGCAGCTAGCGCGTCTTCGGCAACGTCGAGCTCGGGGAGCCCGCGACTCATGTTCTCCAGTGCAAGAAGAGAGTGACCAAGGGCTACTCCGATGTTTCGCTGCGTCGTGGAATCGGTGAGGTCGCGCTGCATGCGGCTGGTGACCAGGGTGGCAGCCAGCGAGTCGAGCAGAGCACACGAGATTTCAAAGTTGGCTTCCGCGTTTTCGAAGCGGATCGGATTGATTTTGTGGGGCATGGTGGACGAACCGGTGGCCCCGGCCTGAGGAATCTGCCGGAAATAGCCCATCGAAATGTAGGTCCACACGTCGGTAGC
>DBCH01000059.1:12960-13586 GCA_002292955.1 Microbacteriaceae bacterium UBA963
GTGAGCGGATTCCACTCGAGGCCGAGCGACTCAACGAAGGCGCGACTGAGTGCTGGCCAATCGGCGCCAGGGTCGGCAACCCGGTGCGCGGCAAAATTTCCCGTGGCCCCGCTGAATTTTCCCAGGAACTCTGTGGCGGCAATCTGCCGGCGCACACGATCGAGGCGGTAGACGAAGACGGCCATTTCTTTGCCGAGGGTCGATGGCGTCGCCGGCTGGCCGTGCGTGCGCGCGAGCATCGGCGTTGTCGCGTGTTCGATGGCCAGCGAACGGAATCCGGCTATGGCCCGCTCCAGGGCGGGCGTCCACACCAGTTCCACCGCATCCCGCACCGTCAGGGCGTAGGAGAGATTGTTGATGTCTTCGCTCGTGCACGTGATGTGTGTCAGTTCGGCTAGGTGAGCAAGGTTCTCGGCGTCCAGCCACGATCGAACGAGATACTCAACGGCTTTCACATCGTGTCGGGTCACCGCTTCGAGCTCGGCGAGTTGGTCGATTTCAGCCTGTCCGAAGTCGGTGACCCGCTGGCGAAGCGCTGACTGTTGCTCGGCCGTCAGGGGTTTTGCTCCGAACAACGTGTTGGCGGCCAAGAAGATAATCCACTCAACCTCAACACGGCAGCGCGC
>DBCH01000059.1:13665-14085 GCA_002292955.1 Microbacteriaceae bacterium UBA963
CGGTAGCGACCGTCGAGCGGGCTAAGAACCTGAGGAGGCAACGTCATGTCTCCATTCTCCCACGTCGGAGTTAATCCCCGGGTTGTGCACACCGGGTCGCGCTACGAAGGCCAAGGCAAGATTTTCTCGCCACAATGGGCCCGTGTTTCCGACTTTTGTTGGCGGTGTGCTCCACTCACCGTGGGACGCCGTGGTGCGTGAGCTCGGCGAACAACTTCACGACCTGGCCCGTCGCGCTCACGAGCTCGCTGCAGAGAACCCGGGTTGGATTGCACCGTCGCAGGTGGTCGTGGCACAGCACCTTGCCGAAGCCGCGACTGTTCTGCAGTCGCACGCCGAGCGGGTCCTTCGGCAGTCTCAATGAGAGTCAATGCGACAAGCTCCACGGTAACCGGAGGCGCACCGATGCCCGGCGCCGCG
>DBCH01000058.1 GCA_002292955.1 Microbacteriaceae bacterium UBA963
TCCGGCGCCAACGATAACGACGTCTACCGACACATCTTCTGACATTCAACGATCCTTCGGTTGAGGGTCCTGAGCCCCCAGGCGACCACCCTAATGATACGCCTGAGGTGCCAGGCCCATTCGTTAGACGCCGTGCACGGTGATGTCGGCGATGGGAAGCCGCTCGGCGCCATAACTATTGAGGGGGTTGTCGGAGGCATAGCCGATCGCGAGCCCGTAAACGAATTTGTAATGACGGGGAATCTTGAATTCCTGGCGCACGGGCTTCGACCACATTGCCACGGAGCCCTGCGCGCAGGTTCCGAGGCCTCGGGCCTGGGCGCTCAGCATCAAGTTTTGGGCGAAGAAGCTCACGTCAGAGACCGAGTACACGCCCAGCTTCTTGTGGGCAAAGAAGAAGATCTCGACCGGCGCCCCGAAGAACTTGTAGTTTCTGGCGGCGTGAGTATTGCGGCCAGCCACATCGTCGCGGGCAATTCCCATCACGGCATTCAATTCCGCACCGACCTTGCGGCTACGCCCGTCAAGCTCCTTGGGGTAGGGGCGCAGCATCCGGTAGTCGCTAATGGGCCACGCCCAGGGCCTGAACAGTAAACCGAGGATCCCACGAAGTTTTCCTGAACGGGCGGGAGCAACCACATCCCACCGGCGCAAGATTTCAGAACTGATGCGGTCACGACGCTCCCCCGTGGCCACACCCACCATAAAGGAGCGCAGGTTTGACCAGCTCGGCGCGGTCATGGCATCGGTAAAGATCTCCTCGAGGAGGGCCGGATCAACGGGCGTGGGCAGAAAGTCGCGCGTCGATCTGCGGGCGGCGGCGAACGCGGAAAAGTCTTCGGGAGTAATCACACTCCCAACTTATGGGATGGCAGACTCGACTGAGACCGGACAACCCAGATCGTCCATTCGAGGACTGAGGTGCAGTCGAACTCGTGCTGGCTAAGCGGTGCGCATCACCGCATCTGCCACGGCTTGAGTGACTCTCTCATCAAAGGGGCTCGGGATGATGTAGTCCGCCGAGAGCTCCTCGGCGACAAGTTCTGCGATTGCATAAGCTGCCGCTACTTTCATTGCTGTTGTGATTTTTTTGGCCTTGGCATCGAGGGCTCCCAGAAAAATGCCGGGGAAAGCGAGCACATTGTTAATTTGATTGGGGAAATCGCTTCTGCCGGTCGCCACCACGGCAGCAATCTCACGGGCCTCGGCGGGGTTCACCTCAGGAGTTGGATTTGACAGCGCAAAAACAATCGAATCTTTTGCCATTTTCATGAGATCTAGGAGGTCAAACTTTGCGGTGGAAAGACCAATCACCGCGTCTGCTCCCACTAACGATTCCGAAAGCTTTCCCTCAATGTTTTCCGGATTTGTTTCGTTTGCAACTTCTTGTTTCTTTCCCCCGAGATCTGAACGATTACGGTTCAAGGTTCCCTTGGAATCCAGAACAATAACGTTGGAAATTCCCGCGTGAACCAACATGTCGGAAACAGCTAACCCCGCTGAGCCTGCTCCGCTGATAACAACTTTCAGATCAGCGAGATTCTTGCCTACGACTTTTGCCGCGTTCATCAGCGCAGCTAAGACAACAACCGCGGTTCCGTGTTGATCGTCGTGCATCACCGGCATCTCGAGAGCTTCAATAAGTTTGTCTTCCAGCTCAAAACAACGAGGGGCCGCGATGTCCTCGAGGTTCACGGCGCCGAAGCTGTGCTTGAGGCGCACGAGTGTCTCAACGATTTCGTCGACATCGTGGGTATCAATCACAAGTGGAATTGAATCCAATCCCGCAAACCTTTTGAAGAGTGCAGACTTACCCTCCATCACCGGAAGGGATGCGGACGGGCCAATGTCACCGAGTCCA
The DNA here is from genome assembly GCA_002292955.1 of Microbacteriaceae bacterium UBA963. Classification (GTDB taxonomy): domain Bacteria; phylum Actinomycetota; class Actinomycetes; order Actinomycetales; family Microbacteriaceae; genus UBA963. The sequence goes on from DBCH01000058.1 coordinate 1,862, forward strand.
AGAACTGCGGTTCCGTCTGACACCACAACGACCAAGCGGTTTGCCCAAGTGTGAGTTTCAGCTACGCCGGGGTTCTCGTGAATTGCTGAGCTTACCTTTGCAACTCCGGGGGTGTAGGCGATGGACAGATCCCGCTTGTTGTCAATTGCGGCGGTGAGCCCTACGGACAACTTGCCACCGGCGTGCGCGTCAAAAATCTCTTCATCTGTGATGGGGGTAAATTGCTGCTCCATGGGGGGAATGGCTCTCTGTTAAGTGGATGTTGTAAAAAACTCACTGAACCCTAAAGAAAAACCTCCCCAGTGCGCATCGTTGAGATGTCAGGGAGGTAGTGCTGACAAAAAATAGCAGATTCTCGTCGCCGTGAATAGGGTTTGCGCGGATTCTTTCTCGCTACGGGGTCGCGAGATCACTCAGGATGTCGATGTCTGGGTTTGCGGTCTCCAAGAAGGTTTGGAGGATTTGGTCGCGCTTTTGATCTGAGAGCCCGGCCAGTGCCGCGTTTTTCGTGAATTTGCCGACGACCTGTTCGACGCCCCAGGGTCTGGTGCGATTCCCATTCACATCCGCCACGGTGATGGATTCGCTGGAGCCGTCGCGCAGCGTGATCTCGATCTCAGCGGGGAACCTTTCTGGGTATCCCGAATCGGACCACGGCTCCCAGGAAATCCGCTTGGCCAATTCGACGACATCGGGGTTGGGTGTGCCCTCGAAATTCTCGATGGAGACACCGCCGGTAATCAGCCGGAGGGCAACCACGTACGGGAGACTCCAGCGGCCCTCGTTGGCCCGGGTCGGCGACTGCTTGTGTTCCCAGGGGAGCGCAATGATTGCCTCCTGCCCCACCGGCACGCGGCACCGGATCTCGTCAATGTTATCCGGCGACGAGATGTCGAGCGTGCTGCGACCGACAGCCTCAATGAACGGATGAATGTAATGGCAACACGGAAACTCTTTGAATGCGGCATCGGTAATCAACCACTCCGAACCCAGCGACGCCAGGCTCGCTGAGAAGCGTTCACTCGCCGATTCATCGCGCGCGTAAAGGCCGAAGAATCCGCCGGAACCCTCGAAAACTCGGGTGGCGCCGGTGACCCCTCCGCGAGCAAGATGGATGGCCGAGATTGCTCCTTGGGCCGCGATACCGGGTTGGGCAGCCTTGGATGATGCGCCCTCCGACAGGAAGGTGAAATTGCCCGAAGAGAAGCTGGCGGCGATGCCCACCGCGTTGAGGAGCAGCTCACGACCGGCACCCTGAGTGCGCCCGACCGCGACCGCGCCGGCAATGGTTCCGGCTATCGAGGTGCCCTGGAAGCCGTTCTTTTGAAAACCACCGGGCGCAGCCAGGCCCATGCGAATGATGGTTTCCCAGCCGACGACGAAAGCGTTGAGCATTGTTTTTCCGTCGGCGCCGCTTTCTTGGGCGGCGGCCAGAACGGCGGGAAAGAGGGCGCTGCTGCCGTGCATTATCGAACCCGTGTGGGTGTCGTCGAATTCAACGGAATGAATGAGTGTGCCGTTGATGAGTGCCGCCTCGGATGCGGAGTATCTCCCGGTCGATCCCAGAACGGAGCAGGGCCCCGTTGCATTTCCCGGCGCACTCCCTGAGGCCAAATTTCGCACGGGTCCTACTCGGGCGGCAGCGAGGCCCACGCCCAGGGCATCCACGAAATGTAAACGCGCCTTGGTTTCTACCTCGGACGGTAGTTGGTCGGGAAGGCTCAGGACGCGATCGGTCAGGAGCTCGGCGCTGGTTGTCATCTCGTTATCCTTGCGCAAGAAGTGCGGAGAGAAAATCAGACACAGGAATGTCGAGATTCGGATTCTCAGATCCAATAAATGTCTGTGCGACGGATGCGAATTGCGGATGCCGTGACGCGGTCAGCGTGTCAAACTTCGCCATCAACTGTTCCTGGGCAAGCGGGCGATCGGAGCCACCAATCGCGCTCAGTACGCTTTGTTCGTGAGTGCTGCCATCGCGCAACGTCACCGTGATTTTGGCGGGACGATCTTCTGGAGGCTCCGGCAGCGCGGCCCACTCGGTGATGCGTACCTTGTCGCGAAGCTCGTGCACGGTGGGGTCTTGCAGGAATTCTCCGGAGAAAACTTCGGGAGCGTAGGAGCCCGTGGCGAGCACCGCCGCCACGGCGTGGGGCAGCGAGAACTTGCCGCCGAGAACTGTAAAGGGGTATTTCGATTTCAGATCGCGTGCCAGCGGATGCGTCTCGACGTTGATGTCGACAATCTCACTGACCGCAACATCCTTGAGCCCCGACTGGGTCAGCGCGAAGGCGGCCTCCACGCTGGAATGCAGGTATTGGCAACAGGCGTACAGCTTGTGGTAGCCGTCTTCAATCGCGTATCGGTCGCCGAGTCCGTCGGTGAGAGCGGCAGTGTTTTCGGGATAACCGTAGGACGTGCCAAAAACGTCGTGCAACGCGGTATTGCTTCCGGTGAGGCCGGCCTGCACCAGATTGGCGGCGAGAAAGCCCAGCTGGGCTCCCGCCCCGGCCCATCCGTTGCGAATGGTGGCGCCCTGTTGCGCGTGCGAAAACGGCCCGTTTATGGAGAAGGTCGCGGCGCTGAGAACGGTCTGGGCGAACGTGTTGTCGTCGAGCTTGCGCGCTGCGGCGATTGCCGCTGCGGCGCCCAGCGGAGAAAGCGTGGCGTGTGGATGCGCGGCAAGGGGCAGCGGGGGGCGGTAGGCGCGGGCAACTCTCGTGACCACCTCGTAAGAACAGACCAGGGCTGTGATCAGGTCTCCGACAGTGCCCCCGCTTGATTCCAGCTCTGCCAAGGCCGACGGCAGCGTGTAGAGCGATCCGTGGCAGGTTGCCAAACGGTAGCCCCCATCAAGTTCCAGCCAGTTCGCCGCGATAGCGTTGGCAGTTGCGGCCCATTCCCGCCCGACACGGTGTGTGGGTGCTGAGATGAGGGTGGCGCTGCCGTTCGGCGCCTCGGAAACAGCCAAGGCGTTCACCTTCTGGATTTCGGGCTCTGCGCTGGCCGCGACCATCGCCGCGATGTCATCACAGATGACGGTCAGCGCTTTCGTGATGACACGGGGCGGCAAGACGTTCGCGTCACGCCGCGCGGCGGAACTTGCCCACGCCAGGAGGCTGTCTGCGCCTGCGGCGGCTGCGTCAGGAGCGCCA
>DBCH01000153.1 GCA_002292955.1 Microbacteriaceae bacterium UBA963
AGGCCCTGCCACATGCGCTCGGTGACCAGCGGCAAGAACGGCGCCGAAACACGGGTGAGCGTTTCGAGCACGGTGAACAGCGTGTCAAAGGCATCGCGTCCGTCGGCGGTTGAGGAACCCGACCAAAAACGGTCGCGCGAGCGGCGCACGTACCAGTTGGTCAGCACGTCGGCGAAGTCGCGCAGGGCCGCTGCAGCCAGTGTCGAGTCGAGCGCATCGAGGTGCTGCTGCACGGTGCGGATGACATCGCCGGTCTTGGCCAGCAGGTAGCGATCGAGGAGGTCGGTGCTGTCGGTGCGCCAGGTGGCCTCGTAACCGCCACCGTCATCGCCAGCAACGTTGGCGTAGAGCGTGAAGAAGTAATACGTGCTCCACAGCGGCAGCAGCATCTGGCGGGTGCCCTCGCGGATACCCTCCTCGGTGACAATCAGGTTGCCGCCGCGCAGCACCGACGAACTCATCAAGAACCAGCGCATGGCATCGGAGCCGTCGCGGTCAAAGACCTCGTTGACATCCGGATAGTTGCGCAGCGACTTCGACATCTTCTGCCCGTCGTTGCCAAGCACGATTCCGTGGCTAATCACGTTCGTGAATGCCGGGCGGTCGAAGAGTGCCGTGGACAGCACGTGCAGCGTATAGAACCAGCCGCGTGTTTGCCCGATGTACTCCACGATGTAGTCGGCCGGGTTGTGCGAATCGAACCATTCACGATTTTCGAAGGGGTAGTGCACCTGAGCGAACGGCATCGAGCCCGAGTCAAACCACACGTCGAGCACATCAGAAATGCGGCGCATCGTGGATGTGCCCGAGGGGTCGTCCGGATTCGGTCGAGTCAGCTCGTCGATCTGGGGTCGATGCAGATCGGTGGGGCGCACCCCGAAGTCGCGCTCGAGCTCGTCGAGTGAACCGTAGACGTCGACGCGGGGGTAATCCGGGTTGTCGCTCTTCCACACGGGAATGGGCGAGCCCCAGAATCGATTGCGGCTGATGGACCAGTCTCGGGCGCCCTCAAGCCACTTGCCAAACTGGCCGTCCTTGACGTTGTCGGGCACCCAGTTGATCTGCTGGTTGAGTTCGACCATGCGGTCGCGGAACTCGGTGACGCGCACGAACCACGACGACACAGCCCGATAGATGAGCGGATTCCGGCAGCGCCAGCAGTGCGGGTAGGAGTGTTCGTAGCTGGCCACGCGAACAAGTCGGCCCATGTCGCGCAGCATGGCCGTGAGGGGCTTGTTGGCATCGAAGACCTGCTGGCCCGCCACCTCGGTGATGCGCGACAGAAAAACGCCGCCGTCGTCGAGAGACATCATGACGGGGATGCCGTTTTCCTCGCACACCTTTTGGTCGTCCTCGCCGTAGGCGGGAGCCAGGTGCACGATTCCCGTTCCATCGGCCGTCGTGACGAACTCTGCCGGGAAGATGCGCCAGGCGTTGGCCTGGTACTCCGGCTCGTCGGCAAAGTAGTCCCACAGGCGTTCGTAGGCCACGCCAACGAGGTCACTGCCGAGAACTTGAGAAGTCACCGCGGCATGCACTTCTGCGGCGTCGGCGTAGCCGAGCTCCTTGGCGTAGGCCCCGGCAAGGTCCTCTGCGATGAGGAATGACGGTTGAGTAGTCGACGCATCGCCGTTCGCTGGTTGAGTAGTCGACGCAGTCGACGTATCGAAACCAACGAGGCTGAACGCGGGACCCGCCGGCACGACCGCATAGGTGATTGCGGGCCCCACGGCGAGCGCGGCGTTCGTGGGCAGCGTCCAGGGCGTGGTGGTCCAGGCGAGTGCCTGCACTCCCCCGAGCCCGAGTGCTTCGGCGCGTTCGCCCGCGAGGGGGAAGGCGACTGTGACCGACTGGTCTTGACGCATCTTGTAGACGTCATCATCCATGCGCAGTTCGTGATTGCTCAGCGGGGTCTGGTCGCGCCAGCAGTAGGGCAGCACGCGGTATCCCTCGTAGGCGAGACCCTTGTCGTGCAATTGCTTGAACGCCCAGATGGCGCTTTCCATGAAGGTGATGTCGAGGGTCTTGTAATCGTTGTCGAAGTCGACCCAGCGCGCCTGGCGCGTGACGTATTCCTGCCACTCGTGCGTGTACTTGAGCACCGACTCGCGGGCCACCTTGTTGAAGGCCGCGATGCCCATCTCTTCGATCTGGCTCTTGTCGGTGATGCCCAGTTGACGCTCGGCCTCGAGTTCGGCGGGGAGTCCGTGCGTGTCCCACCCGAATCGGCGTTCAACGCGCTTGCCGCGCATGGTCTGGTAGCGCGGAAAGAGGTCTTTGGCGTAGCCCGTCAGCAGGTGCCCGTAGTGCGGCAGGCCGTTGGCAAACGGCGGGCCGTCGTAGAACACCCACTCTTCGGCGCCCTGCTCGGCGCGTTGCGCGATTGAGGCGCGGAACGTGTCATCCGCCTTCCAGAAGGCGAGCACCTGCTCTTCAATGGCGGGAAACGACGGCGAAGGCACCACTTCGGAAGCCTCATTATTGGCCGACTTGGGATAGGTCACGGGTTTCTCCTGAAACGAAGGATGGTTCATCTACTTCGCCAGGACGCAATTTTCCCCGCATGTGGGGATTTTCGCGCGGTACCACCTGAGCTTGATCTCGCGGGCGAGATCCTCTTGTTCTTTGGCTGTCACGGGCCAGACCCGTTCGGTTCTACTTTTCGTCGATATCAGCAAGCTGACTCGGCGAATTTCTTCCGAAGACTCCCCGGTGATGGCCGGATCAGTGCCTCTATGTTCCAGCCTAATACGTCACGCGGTAAACTCGAGGCACCCACATCTGAGGCACACTCGCCGGCGCAGCCGGTAAACGACGCGGTGCCGCACATAGAAATTCGAGGTTCATCATGACGAGTAATGCTGCCGGCGTTCCCGAAAAGCCCGCTCTTGAGGGCCTCGAAGACAAGTGGACCGCCATGTGGGATTCCGCGGGCACGTATCGGTTCGATCGCGACGGACAAACCCGCGCCAGCATCTTCTCCATCGACACCCC
>DBCH01000046.1:0-9092 GCA_002292955.1 Microbacteriaceae bacterium UBA963
CGCTTGTACGAGTTCACATTGGGCGCAAAGAACAGGCTCAGCTCCTTCATGGCGGCAATTTGACCGGCCAAGAAGTGGCGGAACATGGCGCTCATGCCGTGCTCGGCATCCTTGTCGGCAAACACGGGCTCACCGGCCTCGGAGCGCAGGCTCAAGTGAATATGGCAGCTGTTGCCCTCACGCTCGTTGAACTTGGCCATAAAGGTCAGGCTCTTGTCGTGACGTTCGGCAATGATCTTGGAGCCGCTCTTGTAAATCGAGTGGTTGTCGCACGTGGTCACCGCGGTGTCGTAGCGGAAAGCAATCTCCTGTTGACCGAGGTTGCACTCGCCCTTCACGCCCTCGCAGTACATGCCCGCGCCGTCCATAGCATTGCGAATCTCGCGCAGCATGGGCTCAAGACGTGTGGAGGCCAGAAGGTCGTAGTCGACGTTGTAGTCGGTGGAGTGCGTCAGGCCACGGTAGCCGCGCGCCCAGGCGTCTCGGTACGTGTTGTCAAACACGATGAACTCGAGTTCGGTGCCCACAAAGGGGACGAGTCCGCGCTCGGCAAGTCGCGCCACCTGCGCTTGCAGAATCTGTCGGGGTGACGCCACGACGGGTGCGCCGTCGAGCCAGTTGAGGTCGGCGGTCACGAGCGCGCTCCCGGGCAGCCACGGTGCCACGCGCAGCGTCGCCATGTCCGGCGTCATGACCATGTCGCCGTAACCGCGATCCCAACTCGACATGGCGTAACCGTCAACCGTGTTCATTTCTACGTCAACGGCGAGCAGGTAATTGCAACACTCGGAACCGTGAGCGGCCACGTCTTCCAAGAAGAGCCGGGCTGCCACCCGCTTGCCCACGAGCCGGCCCTGCATGTCGGTGAAGGCCACCACAACGGTGTCAATCTCGCCCGCGGAGACGCGTGACGTGAGCTCATCGAGCGTGAGGTATCCGGTATTGCGCGTCATGTGCGTCTCTCCGTTGAGGTGTCGAACGTTCGTTCCTAAGAGCATAGGCGCGATGTACGCGTGGCAAGAAGTGCGATCTGGAATCACTTGTCCCATAACACAAAATTTTTTGATTGAGGGGGTTCACAATCTGTGAATTCGCCCTATAGTTGCGCCAAGACAGTTTGCGTGATGTCTCCAAACACCGACGTTTGTGAGGCGGCGCCAACGCAGGATATGACGATCGAGGAGATTGACACATCATGGCTAAAGACACTCTGAAGGTCAGTGGGGTCAAGTACACCACTGCCGAAAAGGGATATTTCGAGAAGCGCGGGCTCAAACGTTCCGCCGGCGTATGGGCTCTCTGGGGTCTCGCCATTGCCGCGGTGATTTCGGGCGACTTCTCCGGATGGAACTTCGGTATCGACTTCGCCGGCTTTGGTGGAATGACCATCGCGTTCGCGCTCGTCGTGGTCATGTATTACGCGCTCATCTACAGCATCGGTGAAATGGCGGCTGCCATGCCGCACACAGGTGGCGCCTACTCGTTTGCTCGAGCGGCCATGGGCCCGTGGGGCGGGTTCGTTACCGGTGTCGCCGAAACCATCGAGTACGTGGCCACGACTGCCGTCATCGTGTTCTTCTCGGCATCGTATGCCGACAGCATTTTTGTCACACTGCTGGGCATTCCTGAGGGAGAGCACGCGCTGCCCATGTGGCTCTGGTACATCATTCTTTACGCAATCTTTGTGATCATTAACGTGATCGGAGCCGCTGTCTCGTTCCGATTCGCCATTGTGGTGGCATTCATCTCGCTCGCAATTCTTGTGGTCTTCTACATCATGGCCATTGCGGGCGGTCAGTTCAGCTTCGACAAGCTGTGGGACATCCCGGCCGACCCTGGTCAGACGACGTTCCTGCCGCACGGTGTGCTGCCCATCCTGTTTGCGTTGCCGTTTGCCATGTGGTTCTTCCTCGGCATTGAGGAGCTCCCGCTGGCCGCCGAGGAATCCAAGAATCCCACCAAGGACATTCCCAAGGCCGGTCGCCTGGCAATGCTCACGCTGCTGATTGCCGCAGTGCTCGTGCTGTTCCTCAACACGGGCGTGGTTGGCGCCGAAGTGACCGGAACCTCGGGCGAACCGCTGCTCGATGGCTTCCGCGCCATCGTGGGCGACACGGCTGCCGCGGTGTTGTCATTGGCCGCACTGATTGGTCTCCTCGCGTCACTGCAGGGAATCATGTTCGGTTACGGGCGCAACATGTATTCGCTCTCGCGCGCCGGCTACTACCCCAAGTTCCTTTCGCTCACCGGCAAGACCAAGACACCGTGGGTGGCGATTCTCGTGGGCGCTATCCTCGGATTTATCGCCCTCATCCTGGTGGACTGGCTTGTGTCGCTTGACCCCGAAGGTGCGGGAGCAACGGGTGGCGCTATCGTTCTGAACATTGCAGTGTGGGGAGCGGTTATTGCCTACATCATGCAGATGATTTCCTTCCTCATCCTGCGACGTAAGTTCAAGAACGCCAATCGCCCCTACAAGAGCCCCTGGGGTGTCACCGGCGCAGTAATCGCTGGAGTGATCGCGCTGCTGATCTTTGTTGGCTTCTTGCTCAACCCCACGTTTACCCCGGCCATCATCGCCATCGCTGTGGTTTATGTGCTTCTGCTCATCGGGTTCGCCGTCTGGGGTCGCAACCGACTCGTGCTCTCGCCCGAGGAAGAGTACGCACTCTCGGGTGGAGTACACGGTGACCCACAGAAGGAGGGTCTGGGCGGTTCCGTCGAGGCCGAGATTCTGGCCCGGGACGGCGTCGACAAGGCGTAGTTCACGTCATTCAACTGACAGCGGGTCGGTGGTCGTTGAGATCATCGACCCGCTGTTTTTTGTTCTTTAGGAACGCCGGAGAGTTAGGGTGAAAGCATGGCTGCTGGGCTCACTCGCAAGAACATCACCGAGACTGTGGAGCGCCATCGCGCGTACTTCGCGACAGATGTGACCAGAACTCACGCCTGGCGACGCCAACAGCTCGATGCGCTCGAACGACTGCTCGTTGAGCGTTCGGCCGACATCGTCGAGGCCTTGCGCGCCGACCTGCACAAGCACCCCACCGAGTCGGAGCTCACCGAGATCGGCTTTGTCTTGGCCGAACTGCGGTTGGCTAGGCGCAAACTGCGTCGATGGATGCGCGGTTCACGTGTGCCTGTGCCGCTGGCACTCGCCCCCGCACGTGCGCGCACGGTGCCACAGCCCCTCGGTTCCGTGCTCATCGTGGGCCCGTGGAACTACCCCGTGCAACTTCTCTTGGCGCCGCTCGTCGGCGCACTCGCCGCGGGAAACACCGTGGTCGTCAAGCCGGGCGAACTCGCGCCGGTCACGTCGGAGTTGATCGGTCGCCTTATTCCCGAGTACTTGGATGAGCAGGCCGTGGCTGTCGTTGAGGGCGGCGCCGAGGTCTCCGGTTGGTTGCTCGACCAGCCGTGGGATCACATCTTCTATACCGGCGGATCGCGTGTGGGCAAGATTGTGGCCGAGAAAGCCGCGCGTCACCTCACGCCGGTCACCCTCGAGCTCGGCGGTAAATCACCGGTCTTTGTCGACGGCACGGGCAATCTCAAGGCCGTGGCTCGCCGCATTGCGTGGGCCAAATTCATGAATGCGGGGCAGACCTGTGTGGCCCCCGACTACGTGCTGGTGACTCCCGATGCCCAAGAGCGCCTGCAGACGGAACTGATCGTGGCCGTGCGCGAACTCTACGGCGAGGATCCCGAGCAGAGTGCCGACTACGGTCGGCTCGTCTCAACTGATCACTACCTGCGGCTCACCAGCATGCTTCGTCTGGGAACCGTGGTGTCGGGCGGACGCAAGGAGGTGGGGTCTCGCTATCTGGAGCCCACCATTCTCACCGACGTTCTCCCCACATCCTCCGTGATGACCGAGGAAATCTTCGGCCCCGTTCTTCCGATCGTGAGCGTTGCCGACGCCGCGGCCGCCATCGCGTTCATCAACGAGCGGGACAAGCCACTCGCCCTCTATGTGATGAGTGCGCGCCGTTCGGTGCGCCGCGAGTTCCTGGAGCGCACGAGCTCGGGGGCGCTCGCCTTCAATGTGGGGGCTGCCCACTTGAGCGTGCCCGGCCTGCCGTTTGGCGGGGTGGGAGCCAGCGGCATGGGGGCCTACCACGGCAAGCGAACGTTCGACGTGTTCAGTCATCAGCGCGCGGTCTTGAGCAAGCCCCTTGCGCCCGACACCCTGCGGCTCGTCTATCCGCCCTACACGCCGCGCAAATCCCGCTTCGTCACCTCGCTGCTTCGTCGATTGAGCTAGGAGTCCGCCATCATGTCCGACGCACCGTTGCACACTCGCCCCATCAACATTGATGCGCTCAACACAACGGATCGTGCCGGCAACTTTATGAGCGCACCGGGCGCGTATCAGGGGCCCACCCGCACGGAGTCGGACTCACTGGGATCTCTCGCCATTCCCCAGGACGCCTATTGGGGTGTACACACCGCCCGGGCGTTGGAGAACTTTCCCATTGCGCGTCGACCCATCTCGGTATTCCCCGAACTCATTCGGGCGCTCGCGTGCGTCAAGCTCGCGGCGGCGCGAGCCAACGCCGAGATTGGAAGCATCGAGCCGGAGAAGGCCGAGGTGATCGAGCGCGTGTGCCACGAGATTATTGACGGCAAATTTCACGAGGAATTCGTGGTGGGGATCATTCAGGGTGGCGCGGGCACGTCGACCAACATGAACGCCAACGAAGTCATTGCCAACCGAGCCCTCGAGCTGATGGGCCACGCCAAGGGGGACTACCAGCACCTGGACCCCATCGACGACGTCAATCGGTCACAGTCGACCAACGATGTGTACCCCACCGCGATCAAGATGGCCATGGCCATGTCGTTGGGTCGGGCGCTCACCGAACTCGAGGCACTGCGGCAGTCGTTCGCCGAGAAGGCACGCGAGTTTGCCGGAATTCTCAAAGTGGGCCGCACGCAGATGCAGGACGCGGTGCCCATGACCCTGGGACAGGAGTTTCACGGCTTTGCCACGACCCTGGGCGAAGACATTGAGCGCCTCACCGAGACGGTTCCCCTGCTGTCCGAGGTGAACATGGGCGCTACCGCGATTGGCACGGGCATCACCGCGGATCCCCGTTACCGAGCGGCCGTGGTCAGACAGCTCGCCGAGATCACCGAATTCCCGATTGTGTCAGCCCCGGACCTCATCGAAGCCACGAGCGATGTGGGGGTGTTCATGACGTTTAGTGCCGCCCTCAAGCGCTCAGCCATCAAGCTCTCCAAGATCTGCAACGACCTCCGACTTTTGTCGTCTGGCCCCCAAGCGGGCTTCGGCGAAATCAATCTGCCCGCGCGCCAGGCGGGCTCGTCGATCATGCCGGGCAAGGTGAATCCCGTTATCCCGGAAGTGGTCAACCAGGTGGCGTTTGCCATTGCCGGAGCCGACGTCACGGTCACGATGGCGGCGGAGGCGGGGCAGCTGCAACTCAATGCGTTCGAGCCTATTATCGCCTACTCGCTGCTGCAGAGCACCGCGTGGATGGCGCAGGCCTGTCTCACCCTGCGCGTGAACTGCATCAACGGAATTACTGCGAACGAAGCTCGGCTCGACGCCATGGTGTCAACGAGCGTGGGGGTGATCACGGCGCTCATTCCCCTCATCGGGTATCAGCAAGCGGCGACGCTGGCCAAAGAGGCCCTGCACTCGGGACGTCCCGTGGCTGATCTGGTGGTGGAGGCGGGGTTGATGACGCGCGAGGACGTTGAACGAGAGCTCGCGCCAGACCGGCTGTCGGGGGAGACGCCGGCAGGCTAAGGGCGCTGAGGGCACCTAGGCTGTCGTGCGACAGTACGTGACCAGTGTGCCAATTCCTTCAATGGTGGCCTCAACCACGTCGCCGTCGGCGAGCAACACCTGTGGCGTGCGGGTGAAGCCGGCGCCCGAGGGGGTTCCGGTCGATATGAGCGTTCCCGCCTTCAGTGTGCTTCCCTGCGACAGGTGGCTGATCAGCTGCGCCACCGAGTAAAGCATTTCGCCGGTGACGGAGGACTGCCGCACCGCACCGTTGACCGTCAGCAAGAGAGCCAAATTCTGCGGGTCGTCAATCTCGTCGCTCGTGACCACCACGGGACCCACCGGCGTAAAGCCGTCGAACGATTTGCAGCGCAGCCACTGCTTTTCCTGGTTCTGTACGTCACGCGCGGTGATGTCGTTCACCACGGTGTAGCCAAAGACGTAGTCGAGCGCGTCGGCTTCGGGCACGTTGAGTGCATCGCGCCCAATCACGACTCCCAGCTCAACCTCGTAGTCCACGGCGTCGGTGATTGCGCGTGACCACTCGGTGGTGCCGAGGTGTGGGGAGACCGAGCCCGGCAGGAGACCAAAGACGGTGGGGTTCTCATCAACCTCGAAGCCCAGTTCGGCGGCGTGGGAGGCATAGTTGAGCCCCACGGCGAGAATGGTGGGCGCATCAATCACCGCGGGCGCAAACTCAATCTCGGATTGAGGAGTGGTCGAGGCACCGGCGGCAAGAGCTGCCGCCAGACGCGACCGAACGCTTGTCACGGCCGGCTCGCCAGCCAGAATCAGGCTCTGCAGTGTGGCGGGGGCATCCTCAACAATTTCGTCGACAAAGAGGAACCCGGATCCAACGGAGACCGCCAGTCGAACCTCTCGCTGGCCCAGCACCCGAGCATGACAAAATCGCACGAGACTCAGGCTAGTTGCATTCGGGTCGCATCGTCTCATCGGCCAGCTGTCCACCCCAATGTCAGACACCCAGACCGAAAGAATCTTTCAGCGCTGGTCGTGGTTCCGGTTGTAGGCTCAACGTGAAAACAGCCTGACACTCACGAGGGAGCGACGTTGGCGCTTGAAATTCGCAAAACAGTTCACGTCACTGACATGGCAGCGGCACGCGAACTCGTGCGTGGTGCTTTGGCATCTGACTCGTGCACGGTGAAGTTAGAGAACCCCAATCGACTCACGGCGAAACGTGGATCGCAGGCCAAAATGCGGACTCTGGGTGGGGCATTTGTCAACCTCAAGGTTCTGCCTGTTCGACTGGAGATTGATTTCGTCGAAACGGGAAATCACGGCACGGTTGGAATTTTTGCCGCCTCGAATCTTGGCGTGGGGGTGATGCTGGGCATGGAGGAGAAGTATCGGGACGCCGTCGCGGATCTTGCAGATCTCGTGGTTGGGGCACTCGCACCCGTCACGGGTGAATAACTCGGATAACGAGCCCGTTTCGGCAAAGTGGGCAAAGTAGTTGCGTTGGGCATTAGTTTTTTCCGGGTGGCGTGAGCCCGATGAGCGCTGGCTAGGCTGAGTGCGTGGCAGACGCAACAGACCTCATCCGGGAACGCCTCAAAACGGTTCCCAACTTCCCGCTTCCGGGTGTGCTGTTTCGCGATTTGACCCCGGTCTTTGCTCACGGCCCGTCGTTTCGCGCGGTTGTCGACGCCATGATTGAACCTTTTGTTGGCAACTTTGACGCCGTTGCGGGCCTCGAAGCCCGAGGCTTCCTGCTGGCAGCCGCGGCCGCCATCGACGCGGGCGTGGGGGTGTTGCCCATCCGCAAGGAGGGCAAGCTCCCCGGAGAGATTCTCACCGAGCGCTACGCGCTGGAATATGGTGAGGCAGCTTTTGAAGTGAGTCCGGACGCCCTGCCCGCGGGCTCGCGCGTGCTCGTGCTCGACGACGTGTTGGCAACCGGTGGCACCATTGGCGCGTCCGTGGCTCTGATTGAGCGCGCCGGGTGGCACGTTGCCGGTATTTCTGTCGTGATGGAGATTGCCGAGCTCGGCGGGCGCGCAAATCTCGACGGCCGGGCAATTCACGCGCTCGTCACGGTCTAATCCCGAAGCGTCTGTGTTGATTCGCTTACCCGTAATAACCCGAATAAGGAGTGACCGATGACAGTTCCCACCGTGACGCTCAACGACGGCCTTGTTGTTCCGCAGATCGGCCTAGGTACCTACAAACTCACCGGGGATGAGGGCATGGCCTCGATGGTGTCAGGAATTGACACGGGTTACCGTTTGCTGGACTCCGCCCATCGTTACAACAACGAAGAACAGGTGGGTCGGGCGGTTCGCGAGTGTGGCGTGCCACGCGACGAATTGCTCGTCACCACCAAACTCCCGGGCGATGCGCACGGTTTTGACGAGGCCATGATGGCGTTCGACACCTCGGCGCGACTTCTGGGTCTCGACGTGGTCGATCTGTTCCTCATCCACTGGCCCAACCCGAGCGTCAACCGTTTCGTTGACGCCTGGCAGGCCATGATCGAACTGCGTGATGAGGGGCGCATTCGCTCCATTGGTGTCTGCAATTTCACGCCCGAATTCCTCTACCGACTCCGCGATGAAACCGGGGTCGTGCCCAGCGTGAACCAGGTAGAGCTGCACCCCTACTTTTCGCAAGGGCCCCTGCGTGAGGTGCACGCCGAGTTGGGAATCCGCACGCAGTCGTGGAGTCCCATTGGTCGCGCCGGAGAACTCTTGAGTGAAGCACCGATTGTCGCGGCCGCCGAAGCGCACGGGGTGACCCCGTCGCAGGCGGTGTTGCGCTGGCACATTCAGGTGGGCAGCATTCCGCTTCCCAAGTCGGGCGATGCCGCGCGCCAGCGAGAAAACTTTGATGTGTTCAGCTTCACGTTGACCGACGCCGAAATGGCCTCCATCAACTCACTCGAGCGGGGTCGGTTGCGTGCCGAGTTCGACCCCAACACGCACGAGGAGTTCTAGCCGCCCATTCCGCCGTCGATGCGGAAGATCGTGCTCGTCACGTTGGTGCTGTGCGGTCCGGCCAGGTACAGCATGCCATGAGCGATATCGGCCATGGGAATGTGGCGCCCGAGTGGAATCAGCGTGTCAAAGATCGCATTCGCTTCCTTGCCCTCCTGCTTGGTGATTACCTCTTCAAAGGCGGTCTGAAAATCGTTGGCGACAGGTCCGGGATTGATGGTGTTCACGCGTATTGCCCGGGGTGCGAGATCCACGGCCAGTGAGCGCATGAGTCCAATCTGGGCGTGCTTGGCGGTTCCATAGGCCGACACCTGTGGCGTGCCCACGAGGCCGGCCACACTCGAGGTGATGATGATGCTGCCGCCGTCGGGCACGTGGGG
>DBCH01000046.1:9139-11516 GCA_002292955.1 Microbacteriaceae bacterium UBA963
GGTGAGCTGATGCCCGCGTTGGCAATCACGATGTCAATCTGTGTGCTGCCGGCAGTAGCCACGGCAACGGCTGCGTCCACCTGCTCGCGCACGGTGACGTCACAGGCATTGGCAGAGCCGCCGGTGGGTTCAACCACCGCAGCGACCGCATCGAGCTTGGCTCCGGGCAGATCGAGAATGTGCACCCGCGCCCCCTCGCTCACGAAGAGCGTGGCGGTTTCCAGGCCGATGCCGCTCGCTCCGCCGGTGAGAATCACGTTTTTGTTGTCGAGCAGTGCCACGAGTGAGTCCTTTCGCGAGGGCCGCTGTTGACGGTCTCGCCTGAGGCGACCGCACCGAATTGCGGTGGCCTCTTGAGTCGAATGTATCCTAGGCACGTGCAACGACGTGAGGAAAAATCTGGCCTCTGGCCCGTGACCCTGATGGTCCACGTCGGCCCCCACAAGACGGCCACGACCACCATTCAGGCAGCGCTGGCGCACAACACGCTCTACTTGGCAACACGGGGTGTTCACGTCCCTCCAGGGGTGCACCCACAATTCGGTGGACACCACCTTCTTCCGTTGCTCCTGAGTCGACGAAGTCTGACCCCCCTCCTTGGTATGACTCAGTCGGACGTCTCAGCCAGTGATCTTTTGGACGCTTGGCTCACCGGGGCCCGTGAAAACGTTGCACACCGAGTTCTGGTGTCGTCCGAAGCGTTTTGTTCCCTCGAAGAAGAGGAATGGCTGGCATTTGATCGCGAGCTTCAGGAGGCTGCTCAGCGAACCTCGACCGTGGTGTCGCGCCTGGTGATTTGCTTCACACGTCGTGAGATCGAATCGCGGCTGAAAAGCATTGCTGGGGAATCATATATTCATGGAGCGACCCTCCCGCGGGAAGAATTGAGTGAGTGGTTGCGCACCAATCTGGCCCGTCAAGACGCCACGGTCGAGCGGATACCCGGGCTCCTGTCGCATTCGGCCGAGGTCTCACACATTGAGTTTGGCGGTGAGACTGCATCGACTAACGTGGCTCCGTCGTCAGATTTTGTGTTCCGCTGGTTTGCGCACGTTCTCGGTGCTGAAGATGCCAGAGGCATAGTGACTACCGAGGAATTTTCGCGACTCAACCCCTCGCGCTCCGCCAGGATGCTCGACGAACTTCGTGCGTTCAATGTGCTCAACAATCCGCCTCATGCCGATAGCGTCCGGCCATTCGCCAGATTCGACGGAGACCCAGAGCTGGAGCGCGCCTTCGCGAGGCTGAACCTCGTGAGGTCTGTCTTTTTTGAGCGCGAAGCCACGGAGGAGTTGGTGAAGAATCTCCGAGCTGAATTGGCAGCTCTGGCGGATCGAAGCCTGCGGGCGCGCATCCGGCGGTTCGTACACGGCTCGCGGCCCCCGAAGGACGCCGGTCTCGAATTTTGACGCGGAGCACACCGTGGGCTTGGATGGTCTCATGAGCGAAAACAAACTCTCCAAGCCAGAAATCGATGCCCCCGTAGGCCCGGCACCCACCGAACTCAGCGTCGTGGACATTGTGGTCGGCGACGGCCCCGAAGCCACGCCCGGCGCGTCGGTTGACGTGCACTACGTGGGTGTTGAATACGACAGCGGCGAGGAGTTCGATTCGTCGTGGAACCGCGGCGAGTCGATCGCTTTCCCGCTTCAGGGACTCATTGCCGGCTGGCAGGAGGGCATCCCGGGCATGAAGGTCGGCGGTCGCCGCATGCTCGTGTGCCCGCCCCACCTGGCCTACGGCCCCGAAGGCGGCGGACACTTCCTCTCGGGCAAGACGCTGATCTTCGTTATCGACCTCCTCGGCGTCAACTAGGTTCCTCCGCAGAATTCTCGTGACGGCTCTCATGACGGCACCGAGATGACGGCCGCCGCATGAGCCCGCCCGCCGTTGACCCGGCCCGCATCCGTTGGTCGCTGCCCGAGGGTGAGCGTTCTAGGGCGCTCGCCGAGCGACCCTTGCTGCTCCTCCTGCACGGGTACGGATCAAACGCCGACGATCTTTTCGGGCTCGTACCGCACCTGCCACACAGTTTCGTGGTGGCCGCCATCGAGGGTCTCGAGCCGGCCGGACCCGGCTGGGCCTGGTTCCCCCTCTCGGTCGACCCGGTGACAGGCGAGCTTGTTCGCGATTTGAAGCAGGCCGACGCCGCCTCGGGATCGCTCGTGGAGTGGTTCGATGCGCTCGCCGTGGAGTACCCCGACATCCCGAGCATCCACCTTCTCGGTTTTTCGCAGGGCGGGGCCATGTCTCTCGAGCTGATGCGGCATCGACCTCACGATGTCGACAGCGTGGTGGTCTTGGCCGGATTCGCTCTAGCCGCCGAGTCGCCTGAAGCACAAGCACGGGACGCGGTGCTTGCCGAGGTGCGACCCCC
>DBCH01000114.1 GCA_002292955.1 Microbacteriaceae bacterium UBA963
CCGGTGCGGGTCGTCCTGCGCATCGGCCTCACCCTACGACTGTGGGCCGAAGCGCGCGGTAGCGTCACACGCTGAGGAAAACACGCATAGGCGCTCGGGCGCCCCGCATGCCTTGTGGTGCTAAGAAATGTCGGTGACCGTGGCTCCGCGGAAGTCGACGGCCAACAGGTGTGGATGCCAGGGCGTCTCTTGCTTCCTCACCACGAGTTCGGCAGCCCGAAGTCGCGCACTCGGATCGCTACACAGAACCAGGATGCTCGGACCGGCTCCCGAAACCACGGCGGCAAAGCCGGCTGCGCGGAGCTCCCGAATCAGCATGCTCGTTTCGGGCATCGCTTCGGCCCGATAGTTCTGGTGCAGTTTGTCTTCGGTGGCTTCGAGGAGCAGCTCGGGGCTCTGCGTGAGCGCTGCAATCAGGAGGGCCGAGCGAGACACGTTAAAAATGGCATCTTCGTGCGGCACACTCGCGGGCTGCAGCGAACGAGCGAGTTCGGTAGACATGGTGAACTCGGGCACCAGCACCAGAGGCGACACGCCGCGGTGCACCATGAGCTTCTTTGAGCGCGGGCCGGTTGGCGTGGTCCACGCGATGGTAAGGCCGCCAAAGAGGGCTGGCGCCACATTGTCGGGGTGACCTTCGAGCTCACTCGCAAATTCCAACAGCTGCTCGGGGGTAACCTCCGCGACGCCGGCGAGAAGACCCTTGGCCGCCATGATTCCGCCCACGATGGCTGCCCCCGACGAGCCCATGCCCCGACCGTGCGGAATGTTGTTGTGCGCGACCAGGTCGACGCCGGGCATCTTCTGGCCGAGCTTGTCGAACGCGAAGGCCATCGACGTGACGATCAGATTTGTTTCGTCGGTGGGAACGGTTCCCTGCCCCACGCCGATAACATCCACCGTGGCGCCCGGCTTCTCCCGAACACTCACCTCGAGTTCGTCGTAAAAGCCCAGCGCGAGGCCGAGCGTGTCAAAGCCCGGCCCAAGGTTTGCCGTGGTGGCAGGGACCCGAACCGAGACGCGGCGACCCGCGAGATCCACTACGTGAGTCCGCCCGCGACCAGACCGAGCACATCGGCGATGGCGCTCACGTCAACCGGTACCGACGTTGGCGTGACCTCAGAGCCGTCGGCGCGACGAAGGGCCCACTGCGGGTCCTTCAGTCCGTGTCCGGTGACGGTGAGAACGACGATTGCGCCCTTGGGGATCTCGCCGGCATCGGAGCGCTCAAGCAGTCCGGCCACCGAGATGGCGGATGCGGGCTCAACGAAGATGCCCACCTCTGCCGAGAGAATTCGCTGAGCGGCCAGAATGGTGTCGTCGTCAATGGCGCCAAAGTATCCGTCGGTCTGCTCGCGAGCAGCCAACGCGAGCTCCCACGACGCGGGGTTACCGATTCGAATCGCACTGGCGAGTGTCTCCGGGCTCTTCACCACGTGACCGAGCACTATGGGTGCCGAGCCCGCGGCCTGGAAACCAAACATCCGCGGCATCTTGGTGGTGGCCCCGCGGGCCAGCTCCTCGGTGTAACCGCGCGAGTAGGCGGTGTAGTTTCCGGCGTTACCCACGGGCATGATGTGAATGTCGGGAGCATCTTCGAGCACCTCGACAACTTCGAAGGCCGCAGTTTTCTGCCCCTCGATGCGGTCGTTGTTCACCGAATTCACGAGGTGCACCGGATAGTTGGCTGCCAGGTCGCGGGCGATGTCGAGGCAGTCATCAAAGTTGCCCTGTACCTGTAACAGCTGACCGTTGTGGGCAACTGCCTGCGACAGCTTGCCCATCGAGATTTTGCCCTCGGGTACGAGCACGGCAGCGGTAATTCCGGCGTGAGCGGCGTAGGCCGCCGCCGAGGCACTCGTGTTTCCGGTTGAGGCACAGATGACTGCTTTGGCACCGTGCTCGACGGCCTTGGAGATGGCCATGGTCATGCCGCGGTCTTTGAACGAACCCGTGGGGTTCATGCCCTCGTACTTGATGAACACCTTTGCCCCGGTGCGCGCCGACAGTGCGGGAGCGGGAATGAGTGGCGTGCCGCCCTCGCCCAGCGTGATGATGGGCGTCTTCGCGCTCACATCGAGACGATCCGCGTACTCGTGCAAGACTCCGCGCCACTGCTTGGCCATTTAGGATCCCTCAATTCTCAATACGGATGTAACCGAAGTCACTGCTTTGAGCTGTGACAGGTCAGCAACCGTAGCGGCGAGATCGGATTCTCTGGCCCGGTGCGTTCCAATGACCAGCGTAGCCGTCAGTCCCTTCGGTGCCGCACTGCCCTCAGACGTGAAAATGCCCTGTTCCACCAGCTCGACCGAGACACTGTGATTGGCAAAAACAGAAGCGATTGACGCGAGCACTCCGGGCTCATCGGCCACCTCGAGCGTGACGTGATAACTCGTGGTGATGGCCGAGACCGGAAGCATGGCGAGATTTGCGTGCGTCGATTCGGCCAGACCCGGTCCGCCAATCACGTGTCGGCGGGCGGCCGAGACGAGGTCGCCCAGAACCGCCGAGGCGGTCTCGGGACCGCCGGCACCGGCACCGTAAAACATGAGCGAACCGGCACCCTCGGCCTCCACAAAGACGGCGTTGTTGGCGCCGCGGACGGCAGCGAGCGGATGGGACCTCGGAATCAGGGCGGGGTAAACGCGAACAGAGACGCCGTCGGTGTTGTCGGCGGGGTTCTCGAGGCGTTCGGCAATTGCCAGAAGTTTGACGGCGTATCCCGCCTTGCTTGCCAGCGCGATGACCTCGCCACTCACGCCCCGAATTCCCTCGCGGTAGACCGATGCGAGGTCGATGGTGGTGTGAAACGCGAGGCTCGCGAGGATGGCGGCCTTCTGCGCCGCGTCGAATCCGTCGACATCTGCCGTGGGATCGGCCTCGGCGTAACCGAGCTCGGTGGCCACAGCGAGTGCTTCGTCGAAGGTGGATCCTTCGGTGTCCATGCGATCGAGAATGTAGTTGGTGGTGCCGTTCACGATTCCCATGATGCGCGTCACGTTGTCGCCGGCGAGGCTGTCCCGCAGGGGGCGAATAATCGGAATAGCACCCGCCACCGCCGCCTCGTAGTAGAGCTGCGCGCCCACCTGTTCGGCGAGCGCGAAGAGCTCGGTGCCGTGATTCGCTAGCAGTGCTTTGTTGGCCGTGACCACGTCGGCCCCAGACTGCAGTGCCTGAGTGATGTACGTGCGGGCGGGCTCGATGCCACCCATCACCTCAATCACGATGTCGGCGCCCAAGATGAGCGACTCAGCATCGGTCGTGAGCAGGTGAGCGGGGATGGCGGGCGATCGAGTGGCCTTCACGTCACGCACCGCCACGCCGATGAGCTCAATGCGGGCTCCCACGCGCGCGGCAAGTTCGTCGGAGTGGTCAAGGAGTCGACGCGCAACGTTGGCGCCCACCGTGCCGCCGCCCAACAGGGCCACTCGAAGACTGCGGTATTCGATCATGCGGGGGTCCTCTCGATTC
>DBCH01000079.1:0-1697 GCA_002292955.1 Microbacteriaceae bacterium UBA963
CGAGGGCCTCGAGGCATCCAAGCCCTTCATTCGTCAGCTCGTTGAGGCACAGCAGAAGTTGGCCGACCAAGCTGCCAAGCCCACGGGCAACTACCCGATCTTCCTGCCCTACTCCGACGAGGTGTTCACAGCTGTTGATGCCCTGGCTCACGACGAGCTCACGCGCATCTACCAGATCGCCGACAAGGTCGAGCGCCAGAACGCCGACGATGTCCTCAAGGACAGCGTGAAGGCAGCCATCGCCGCCAAGGTTGAGGCGGGCGAACTGCCGGCTGAGGCCAACGGTCAGGTGAGCGGTGCCTACAAGTCGTCCACCAAGAAGGTCGTTCGCGGCCGCATCCTCACCGAGGGTGTGCGTATCGACGGTCGTGGCCTGGCAGACATTCGTCCCCTTGACGCCGAGGTTCAGGTTATTCCTCGCGTGCACGGCTCGGCCATCTTCCAGCGCGGTGAAACTCAGATTCTGGGTGTCACCACGCTCAACATGCTCAAGATGGAGCAGCAGATTGATGCGCTCAGCCCCACCAAGAGCAAGCGCTACATGCACCACTACAACTTCCCGCCCTACTCGACCGGTGAGACCGGTCGTGTGGGTAGCCCGAAGCGTCGCGAGATTGGGCACGGCTTCCTGGCCGAGCGCGCTCTCGTGCCGGTGCTGCCTGCGCGTGACGAATTCCCCTACGCGATCCGCCAGGTGTCCGAGGCTCTCGGCTCCAACGGATCGACGTCGATGGGTTCGGTCTGTGCGTCCACTCTGTCGCTGCTCAATGCTGGTGTGCCACTGCGCGCACCCGTTGCGGGTATCGCCATGGGTCTCGTTTCCGACACCGTGAACGGTGAAACCAAGTACGCCGCTCTCACCGACATCCTCGGTGCGGAAGATGCGCTCGGCGACATGGACTTCAAGGTTGCCGGCACGAGCGACTTCATCACGGCCATCCAGCTCGACACCAAGCTCGACGGCATTCCCGCGTCGGTCTTGAAGCAGGCGCTGGGTCAGGCCAAGGAGGCCCGCACGGCCATCCTCGCGGTGATCAACCAGGCCATCGATGGTCCCGACGAGATGGCCCCCACGGCACCTCGCGTGATCAGCGTTCAGATTCCTGTTGACAAGATTGGCGAGCTGATCGGCCCCAAGGGTAAGACGATCAACGCCATTCAGGACGAGACCGGCGCCGACATCTCGATCGAGGAAGACGGCACCGTGTACATCGGCGCGGTCGACGGACCCTCGGCCGAGGCCGCGCGCGCTCAGGTGAACGCGATTGCCAACCCCACCAACCCCGAGATTGGCGAGCAGTTCCTCGGAACCGTCGTCAAGATCGCCACGTTCGGTGCGTTCGTCTCACTGCTGCCCGGTAAGGACGGCCTGCTGCACATCTCTGAGGTGCGCAAGCTCGCCGGCGGAAAGCGCGTGGAGAACGTCGAAGACGTGCTCTCGGTGGGTCAGAAGGTTCTCGTGGAGATCACCAAGATTGATGACCGCGGCAAGCTCTCACTCGCCCCGGTTATCGAAGGCGAAGAGGGCGCTTCGGGCGACGACAGCGCCGAAGGTGACGACGACTAGTCTTCGTCAACCCCAACGATTCGTTCACATCCCCCGCCGTTTTTCGGCGGGGGATGTGTCGTTAATCTCTGGTGTATCTGCACCCTTGTTGCTAACGTTTTTTCTAGTGATGAATGTTCCAGGGGATTCG
>DBCH01000079.1:1795-5977 GCA_002292955.1 Microbacteriaceae bacterium UBA963
GGTGCCACCTTTGGCTGGAAGCTGAGTGCCGGTGAGGCCACCGACATTCTCGACCGTTTTGTGGCCCACGGCGGCAACCTCATCGACACGGCCGACTCGTACGCTTCGGGTGTCAGCGAGCAGGTCATCGGTTCGTGGATGCGCAGTCGCGCAAACCGTGAGTCCGTTGTGGTCGCGACCAAAATCGGCCATTCCACTGAGCTACCGGGTCTGGCCTCAGCCAACATTCGCCAGGCTGTTGATGCCTCGTTGACGCGTCTGCAGACCGACTACATCGATCTGCTCTACTTTCATGGGCCCGACCCGGACGTTCCCCTGATCGAAAGCCTGTCGGCGGTCGAGGAGCTGGTTGCGGCGGGGAAGGTGCGGGCTCTGGGTGCGTCCAATTTCTCTCCGCAGATGCTCCTCGAGGCTCGCGTGGCATCGGCCAACGGCCTGCCGCACATCGAAGCGGCCACCATGGAGTACTCGATTCTGCATCGGGCCATCGAACCCGAGTTTCGTCCCCTCGTCGAGGCGCAGGGGGTGTCACTCATGCCCTACTTCGTCTTGGCACACGGCTACCTGGGTCGGCACCGCGCGCTCAAATCGGTCGACCCGGCAGACGTCCGCTTGCGGCGTGCGGCCGCCCAGGCGAATCGACACGGCGCTCAGGTTTTGGCGCGCCTCGACGAGGTTGCCGCAGAATGTGGCGTTGGCGTGGCCGCGCTGAGCCTCGCGTGGGTACTCCACCAACCGTCGGTCACCGCCGCGGCCGTGGGAGTCGACAGCGTGACAGACCTTGACGAGTTGATGGCGGCGGCACAACTCACCCTCAACCATTCGCAGTGGGCGCGCCTGTCCGGGGTTTAACCACGGCGTTACTGGGGTCTCACGCGTAACGTTCGGTCGGTGACGTTGAGGCATTCCGACTAGGGTAGAAAGCCGTATGACGTCTCCCGTAATTTTTCCCCTTGACCAGGGCGAACTCTCTTTTGAGGCAACCGGCGGGGCTCTGGTTCGTCGCACGGTTTTACCCAGTGGCGTTCGTGTGCTCACCGAGAAAGTCGCCGGAGCGCGTAGCGTCACGATCGGCTTTTGGGTTGCCGTGGGATCGCGCGACGAGATCGCTGCCGAGGCTGCCAACGGGCTCTCCGGCGGACACCCGGCAAGCCTGGGCTCCACGCACTTTCTTGAGCACCTGCTTTTCAAGGGCACCACAACGCGTTCGGCGTTCGACATCGCGTCGGCCTTTGACGCCGTGGGCGGTGAGCAAAACGCCGTCACGGCCAAGGAATACACCTGCTACTTCGCCAAGGTGCGCGATGAGGACACCGAGATGGCGGTCGAGGTGATGACCGATATGCTCACGTCGAGCGTTCTGGATCCCACGGAGTTTGAAACCGAGCGCGGCGTCATCCTCGAAGAGCTTGCCATGGCCGAAGACGACCCCACGGATGTGGCTCAGGAGCGGCTCTTCGAGGCGGTTTTGGGAGAACACCCGTTGGGGCGTCCGATCGGCGGCGACGCCGAAACCATTCGGGCCGCGTCACGGGATGGCGTTCTGGCGCACTACCGTGCCAACTATCGGCCCAACGATCTGGTGGTCACAGCAGCCGGAAACATCGACCACGATCACCTCGTGAAATGGTTGGTGCGCCATCTGACGGCCGCCGACTGGGACATGACGACAACGGCAAATCCGGTGGCACGCCGCGTGACAAGCCCCGCGCCGGTGGTTCGTGGCAAACCGCTGGTCGTGGTTGAGCGTCCCATTGAGCAAGCCAACCTCATGATCGGTTGGCCGGGCATCACCAGCACCGACGAGCGCCGCGTGGCGATGTCGGCGATGAACGCCATTCTCGGCGGAGGCATGTCGTCGCGTCTTTTTCAGGAGATTCGCGAAAAGCGCGGTCTCGCCTACTCGGTTTATTCTTTTTCTTCCGCGTACTCCGACGCCGGAGTCTTTGGTCTCTATGCCGGGTGCAGTCCGCGCAATGTCAGCGAGGTGGCGTCACTCCTCTTCGACGAGTTTCACCGTCTCGCCACCGACGGAGTAAGTGTCACCGAGTTGGCGCGTGCCAAGGGTCAGCTGGCCGGCTCGGCTGCATTGGCACTGGAAGACACCGACACGCGAATGTCGCGCCTGGGTCGATCCGAGATTGGTTCGGGCGAATTCATTGACTATGAAGCCAGCATCGGTATGCTCAACGCGGTCACCATCGACCAGATCACCGAACTCGCGGCAGACATCGCTTCTCGAGACGCGTCGGTGGTGGTTGTGGGCAAAGCTAAAGAAAAAGACCTGGGCAAGATTGTGGAGAAGGGGCACGGATGGGGCACACACTCGTCTTAGTCCGTCACGGGGAACAGCGCGACGCCGAGCAGGGCGTTGACGACGGCGAACTCTCCGCGCGTGGTGTGGAACAGTCGCGGCTGGTTGCGCAGCGGCTCGCTCGCCTGAAATTCACGAACGTCTGGCATTCCCCCTTCGATCGGACTGCCGATACGGTTCGTGTTCTAAAGGAGACGCTTCCCCACATCGATCCGCAGCCGTCGACCCTGCTCATGGACTGCGTGCCGTCGGGGCCGTCGGCGGAGATGCCGAAAACCTACACGTCGTTTTTCACCCCGCGCACGCAAGCCGAAATTGAAGCGGGTGCGGCGCAAATGGCGGACGCCGTGGCCGAGTATCTCGGCCCGGGGGTCAAGGGTCAGACGGATCTTTTGGTCACCCACAACTCGGTGATTGCCTGGCTGGTGCGCGAGGTCTTGGGCGCTCCGGAGTGGAAGTGGCTCACGCTCTCCCAGGCACACTGCGGCATCACCGTCCTGTATCAGCGCACGGGCCGACCGTGGACTCTGGTGAGTCACAACGATGTGGGACATTTACCCGTCGACCTGCGAACGGGCCTCCCCGAGACCTACGCGCTCTAGCGCACGAAAGGTAGGCTGGGGCCATGACTACGTCTGTTGCCGTCGTGGGTGCCTCGGGCAAGCTGGGCACGCTCGTGTGCCAGCTCGTGGAAGACTCCGATGACTTCACGCTGGCCGCTGCGCTCGGCTCACGCAGCGACCTCAGCGAGATGCTCGTGGCCGATGTCGTGTTCGATGTTTCGCTCCCGGCTGTGAGCAAGCAGGTGATCGAGTTTGCCGTGGAGAACGGCAAGAGCGTTCTCGTGGGAACCTCCGGCTGGTCGCGCGAACGCATCGCGGCCCTGCGGCCTCTCATCGACGCGCACCCCGAAATTGGCGTGATTTTTATCGCGAATTTCTCGGTGGGCTCTGCCCTGGCCACCCATTTGGCCACGTTGGCCGCACCGTTTTATGACTCAATCGAAATTGTCGAAACGCACGGCGTCACCAAGATTGATTCGCCCTCCGGCACGGCGGTCAATACGGCCGAACGCATCGCAGTGATGCGCGATGACGACATCCAGGCGCCGCACGCGGATCAGCGTGCGCGGGGCCAGCTCGTTGCGGGCGTTCCTGTTCACAGCCTGCGCATGGAGGGTGTTCTTGCTAAGCAGGATGTCGTTTTTGGCGGCCTCGGAGAGACCATCACCATCACACACTCAACGCTCTCAAATCGTTCCTACGAAGCGGGCATCCTGGCATCGTTGCGCGCTCTGTCGTCGGTTCGTGGAACCGTGGTGGGCCTCGATCAGGTCATCAACCTCTCAACCGAATCGTGAGGCGCGCGCTCCTCGGTACCGTTGCCATGTCGGTGCTTCTTGCCCTATATCTTGGCGCCACCGCGCAGTTGGCCCTCGCCCTGCTGGGAACCGGTATTCTCGTGACCCAGGCCATGGGGGCCGCGCTGGTTATCTTGCCGCTGGTGGGGGTCTGGGCCCTTGCACGCGAACTCATGTTCGGCGCGGCGTCTGCGCGCTTGGTTCGAACGCTTGAGTCGGAAGGTGCCCTACCCGAAGAAAACTTTGAACGCCGTCCCAGCGGCCGCCCCCTGCGCGATCAAGCCGACGCCGAGTTCCCCAAGTATGCGGCCGAGGTCGAGCGCGAACCCCAGAGTTGGCGGGCGTGGTTGCGATTGGGCTTGGCCTACGATGCCAGCGGCGATCGGCGCCGTGCCCGAGCGGCCGTGCGCACCGCGATTCGGCTCAGTCGTCAAGAGATGCCAGAGACCGGGCCGGACAAAAGCGTGCAGTAAACCCGACGCGGTCAGCGCGCAGGGTCAAACCGATT
>DBCH01000121.1 GCA_002292955.1 Microbacteriaceae bacterium UBA963
CCCAGCAAGGGCGAGGCAGTGGGCAAAGCTGTTGCTGATGTGGCCTTGAACCCGGAGAAGGAATCCGGAAAGCTCGCAATTGACCCTCAGTTTGGCGAGCGCGTCCAGAAGCCGGTAGCAAAGGCTAAGCCGTCGTCTTCGAGCACTGACAAGCCCGCGGGTTCGAGCAAGTAGGCTAGGCACAGCTCCTTCCTTCCGCTCATAACGAAAGCGACGTCCTTCTCTCGTGGCCCGTAGTACTCAAGTTCGGCATGCCGTGCGAAACCTCATCTGGCTTGGGGTCATCATCGGTCTCCTTATTGCGGGCACGGGAGCCGGTGTTCTCTTTTCGGGAGCGAGCTGGGCTCCCAAGCTGGCTCTTGACCTTCAGGGGGGTACCCAGATTGTCTTGACGCCTCAGGTCAACGACGCAGCTGTGACCGAAGAGCAGCTCAAGCAGGCTGTGGCCATCATTCGTCAGCGCGTCGATGCGTCTGGTGTTTCTGAGGCGGAAATCAACACGCAGGGCAGCAATAACGTTGTGGTGTCGATTCCCGGAACACCCGATAAAGCCACGTTGGAGCGAATTGAAGCGTCGGCAAAGCTTGATTTCCGTCCGGTGCTCGTGACGTCAGGTCCGACCAACGAGGTGGTCAATCCCGACGGCACAACGTCGACACTCGACCCGGCGAGCATCGATCCGAATCTGCCCGATACGCCAACGGTGTCTCCGTCAAACGGGTCAGACCCTAACTGGGTAACGCCACTCTTGGCTTCTCAGTACCAAGCCTTCTCCTGTGATTCGGAAGACACTCAACTGGCGAGCACGGCTCCCGCCGATCTGCCCCTCATCACCTGTGATCCCGGCAACACTGTCAAGTACCTGCTCGGCCCGGTCGAAGTTGATGGCAGTGACATCTCTGATGCGTCGTCCGGTGTCATCACCACTCAAACGGGTGCGTCAACGGGCCAATGGGCCGTAGACATCGTTTTCAACGCCGAGGGAACCAGAAAGTTTTCGGAAACAACCACCCGGTTGGTAGGTCTCACAGGAGCTCAGAACCAGTTCGCCATCGTGCTCGACGGTCGCGTCATTTCGGCGCCGAGCACTCAGGCGGCCATTACCAACGGTAAGCCCCAGATTTCTGGTGGCTTCACTCAGGAATCGGCCAAAACTCTGGCAGATCAGCTCAAGTACGGTGCGCTGCCGATTGGCTTCCAGGTTGAGAGCTCGGAGTCCATCTCAGCCACCCTGGGTAGCACTCAGCTCATGAGCGGACTTCTCGCAGGCGCCATCGGCCTCGCCTTGGTGGTCGTCTATTCGCTCATCCAGTATCGGATTCTCGGCTTTGTGACGATCCTGTCACTTGTTGTGGCGGCAGTCATTACGTATTTCGCCATCACGATACTTTCGGCTCAAGAGGGCTTCCGACTCTCCCTTTCGGGTGTTGTCGGTCTGATTGTGGCGATTGGTATTACCGCGGACTCCTTCATCGTTTACTTTGAACGCGTTCGAGACGAATTGCGCGAGGGGCGGAGCCTCGAAACCGCCGTCGACTCTGGTTGGAGTCGTGCAGTGCGAACAATCGTTGTCAGTGGTGCGGTGAACTTGCTCGCAGCGGCAGTGTTGTTCATCCTCGCCGTGGGTAACGTTCGAGGATTCGCTTTGACGCTGGGACTCGCCACAATTGTTGACCTCGTGGTCGTGATGCTGTTTACGCACCCGTTGCTTCAACTGCTGTCTCGGAGAAACTTCTTTGCTGCCGGTCACGCGCTGAGTGGTTTGAATCCCGTTTCGCTGAATGCGGTTTACCAAGGGCGTGGGCGGTTCCGGGTTGCTTCTGGCACCGGGGTCAAGGAGACCAAGATCAAGTCAGCGAGTCGTGAGGCCGCAAGACGTCAGACGATCGCCGAGCGCAAGGCAGCTCTCGAAGCTGGAGAACGGGGTGAGGATTGATGGCAAGCTTTGGTCAGTTCGGTAATGATCTTTATTCCGGGGCACGTTCTTTTCCCTTTGTGGGCCGGCGACGCTGGTGGTATCTCGTCTCAATCGTTCTTGTTATCGTCAGTATTCTCGGACCGCTTGCGCGCGGTGGATTTCAGATAGACAAGGCCTTCAACTTCGGAATTGAATTTACGGGCGGTAGTGAGTTCACAGTCTCGAATGTGTCCGACACCAATCAGTCAATCGCAAGTGCTGCCGTTGCGTCGGTGGATCCGCTGGTCAATCCGAAGGTAACGATCGTTGGCGGCGATTCTGTTCGGGTGCAAACGGAGCAGATGACGAACCAGCTCACCAATGAGGTCGCTGCTGCTCTGGCAGTGGGTTACGGGGTTCCCGAAACACAAGTGACCTCGTCATTCATTGGCGCCACGTGGGGCGCTGACATCACCACCCAAGCGCTACGGGCGCTCATTGTCTTCCTGATTCTTGCGGGCATCGTTTTGGCGCTGTATTTCCGAACGTGGAAGATGTCTCTCGTTGCCATCATCGCGCTCATCCACGACGTCATAATTACCGCCGGCATCTACGGAATTTCTGGCTTTGAAGTTACACCCGGTGCGGTGATCGGCCTCCTGACGATTCTTGGTTACTCCCTGTACGACACCGTTGTGGTGTTTGACAAGGTTCGCGAGAACACGTCAGGCCAAACTCGCGACGCGTCGCTCACCTACGGACAACAGGTAAACCTTGCGGTGAACCAGACGCTCGTGCGGTCACTCAACACCACCATTGTCGGGGCGTTGCCCGTTGCCGCCATTCTTTTCATTGGTGCGTTCATCTTGGGAGCCGGCACTCTGCGCGACATATCACTGGCGCTCCTTGTGGGAATCATTGTGGGAACATACTCAACGTCGTTCCTGGCGGCGCCGCTCTATGCAGGGTTGCGAATGCGTGAACCCGCCATCAAGAAGAACGATGAGCGGCTTCTCGAGATGCAGGAAAAGGCCAAAGAACGAACTGTCGCGTAACCACGTAACTGTTTTCCCCCGATAATGGTGTTACTGGGAGGCGCCATGACGGAAGTTCCGGCTACAACAACTGCGTTGCGCCGACTGGTGCCCAGAATCTTTTGGCGCGCTCAGCCCTCAGGAGGCTTCGAGCAGTTGGTTCGCGCGGTTCGAACTCAGCATCCCAAAGCTGATGTTGCCAGAATTGAGCGCGCCTACGAGGTAGCCAAGCGCGCACATGAAGGGCAGACACGCAAGAGCGGCGAGGCATACATTACTCACCCCGTTGCCGTGGCGCAGATATTGGCGGACCTCGGCATCGGACCTAAGACACTTATTGCCGCACTCCTGCACGACACGGTTGAAGACACCGACTATTCGTTGGAAGAGGTGGAAGCCGAGTTTGGTGCCGAGGTGGCCATGCTCGTCGACGGCGTCACAAAGATTGACCGCATCACCTACGGAGAGTCTGCCCAGGCAGAAACCGTTCGGAAAATGATTGTGGCAATGTCGCGAGACATCCGAGTGCTCGTGATCAAACTCGCCGATCGTCTGCACAACGCTCGGACGTGGGGGTTTGTGGCTCCCGAAACTGCTGAACGCAAGGCACGAGAAACGCTCGACATTTTTGCGCCACTTGCCCATCGCCTCGGAATTTCGTCGATGAAGTGGGAGTTGGAGGACCTCTCCTTCGCGGTCCTACACCCCAAGATCTACTCGGAGATCAATAATCTTGTTCAACAGCGCACCCCGGAACGCGAGGAGTTCGTGGCGGACGTGATCGCGTCTGTCCGTGATGATTTGCGACTCAACCGGATTCGCGGAGAGGTCCAGGGTCGCCCCAAGCAGTTTTACTCGATCTACCAAAAGATGGTGTTGCGTGGGCGAGAGTTTGATGAGATTTACGACCTCGTGGGCATTCGTGTCATTGTGCCCACAGTTCGCGATTGCTACGGCATTTTGGGGGCTATTCACAGCCGTTGGAATCCGCTACCGGGACGATTCAAGGACTACATTGCGACGCCCAAGTTCAATCTCTACCAGTCACTTCACACGACGGTGATGGGCCCCGGTGGTCGGCCGGTAGAGATACAGATTCGGACTCCCGAGATGCATCAGCGTGCAGAGTTTGGTGTGGCTGCTCACTGGCTGTACAAGGCAAAGCAGGCTGGTGGACGCGGTGCCAACGCGCTCTCACTCGTAGATACCGACATGGCGTGGCTGGCGCATATTTCAGACTGGGAAGCTGAAACCGATGATCCTCACGAATTCCTAGATTCCCTGCGCTTTGAAATTGGTAGCAAAGAGGTATACGTCTTTACTCCCAAAGGCCGCGTTATCGGTCTTCCCGCGGGCGCCACGCCCGTCGATTTCGCCTACGCCGTTCACACCGAAGTGGGTCACCGAACGATGGGGGCAAAGGTCAACGGACGGTTGGTGCCCCTGGACACTCAGGTCGCCTCGGGCGACGTCATTGAGGTTCTGACCAGCAAGAATCCTGATGCGGGCCCCAGTCAGGACTGGGTGGGTTTTGTAGCGTCTACGCGAACGAAGTCAAAAATCAAGCAGTGGTTCTCCAAAGAGCGCCGTGATGAGGCCGTGGAGCAGGGTCGTGACATGATTGCGCGCGCGATGCGAAAGCAGAATCTGCCTCTCCAGCGCCTGATGACAACAGACACCTTGGCGGAAGTAGCTGCGTTGTTGAAGTATGACGACGTCACGTCTCTGTATGCCGCCGTGGGCGAGGGTCACGTGTCGACCCAGTCGGTGATTGAGAAAATTCTTCTCAGCGTTACGGAAGAAGTTGAGGGCGAAACGCCGGAAGTTGTCATCCCTGCGCGGGGAGGGATGCGCGGAACTCGACGAAGTGATTCGGGCGTTCTCGTGCGAGGCGCAGCCGACATCCTGGTCAAACTCGCAAAATGTTGCACTCCCTTACCGGGAGACGAGATTCGAGGTTTTGTGACCCGCGGTCAGGGAGTTTCCGTGCACCGCGCATCGTGCAACAACGTCACAACCCTGATGCGTGAACCTGAGCGACTCATCGAAGTAGAGTGGGCGCCGTCGTCCAAGAGCATCTTCCTTGTCCAGGTTCAGGTTGAGGCGCTGGACAGGGCGGCGTTGCTCTCAGACGTCACGCGCGTCTTGGCCGAAAATCACGTCAACATTCTTTCGGCCACGGTGACCACGACCACTGAGCGACTTGCCCTTAACAGGTTCGTTTTTGAAATGAGCGACACCAGCCACCTTGAGCGACTCCTCAATGCCATCCGCCGGATCGACGGCGTCTATGACGCCTACCGCGTGAGCGAGAGCGGCTCCTAGGCGCGTCCGCGCCCGCCGCGCGAAGGGAAGGTGCACGGTGCGACCCAAAATCGCCAGTGCATGCCGACCGTGGTAACCGGTTCGCTCTGCAAGAGCAGTCAAGTCTGCCAACGCAGTGTCGTCGTCTTCCGAGTAGCGAGCAATATCGGCAGCGGTGCGCTCGGGAGTGGTGACAAGCCTGTTACCGAATGAGAGACAGTCCGTTCTGGGGATATTGAGTTCGCGGACGTTGACGCTTGCTCTGCCCACGTAGAGCCGCACACCATCGAGCCCCGCAATGCTCGGCTGCCGTGGTGCAACGGAAACGGCACCGAGTACCCACAGTGCCGACTGCTCGATGGCAACAGCCTCTTTGTGATCGGCCTCTTTGTGATCGGCCTCTTTGTGATCGGCATCTTTCTGATGGCCGTCGATGTCACCGGTGTCGATGTCACCGGCGCAGAGGTGGGCATCGAGCCGGAGACCCGGGCCCGGCAGCGTGTCAATCGTGCAGATGATTCCATCGATAACAACGGCATGGCCGTCACGCACGAGTGACCATCGTTCGGCCGGCGAAAATTCAGAAAGCTCGGAGGTGTGCACGCGCACATGTTCGCAGATTCGCACTTGCCGCGACGAAGACAGAGAAAAGCTGTGGAGCGATCTACGGAGTCGCAGAGACGTGGATCAGGAAAGCACCGCGAGCCACGAGCGCTGTGCCGCAATGTCTTCTTCGATGCTGGCAACTTGGGCGGTATCACCAGCGGATTGAGCGAGTGCCAGTTGGCCTTCGAGGGCCGCAATCTTCGATTCAATTTGTCCGGCAAGTCCCTCTGATCGGGCTTGCTTCTCGGGGTTCGACTTGTCCCAGTGCGCCTCTTCCAGTTTGCGAACGGCAGTTTCGACTTTGCGCATGCGGTCTTCGACCTCGCGAATTTTTGCTCGAGGCACCTTGCCAGCGGCGTCCCAGCGCTTCTGCAAACCGTTCAGGGTTGAGCGTGCCTGCGCATAGTCCGTTGCCGTCAAGAGGAGTTCCGCTTCCGTGAGGATCTCCAATTTGACGACCAAGTTTCCCTGATACTCGGCCTCGTCGCGCTCGAACTCTTCGTTCTTGGCAGCGTAAATGGCGTCGCCGGCTGCCTTGAAGCGTTTCCACAGTGCATCGTCAACCTTCTTGGGGCCTCGGGGAGCCTTCTTCCAGTCCTCGAGTAACGCACGGTAGGGCGTCAGCGCCGACGCGCCTTGCGAGATCAGACCCTCGGCCTTGGTGATGAGTGCTTCCTTGGCGGCTTTGGCGCCCTTGGTGGATTGGTCGAGTTCGGCAAAGTACTTGCGACGAGCTTGGTCCAGTGTGTTGCGTGCGGTCCGAAAACGCTTCCATAGGTCGTCGGCCGTCGCCTTGGGGAACTTGCGATCCTTCTTCTGTGCCTCCTGCCACTGGGCGAAAAGCTCGTCAACGTTTGCTGTCATCTGCTTCCACTGCACCTTGGTCAAATCGCCGGAGGCAAGGGCCTCGACCTTTTCAACCAAAGCCGTCCGCGCCGCGATGGCCTCTTCGCGGGCCAGAGCAGACTGCTCACTCAGTTCTTCCATCTTCTTTTCAATGGTCGAGCTAAGAGTGTCGATCCGCGTCCGCAAGGCAGCAAAGTCGCCAACGCCAATGCCCTCAGTGACTTGGTCGTTGATCTTGGCCAGCGATGCAGCCAGATCACTGTGCGCGGCATCCGACGCCACGCGTCGTTCGAAGAGGGAAAGTGCCGTGTTGATGTCATCAAACTTGCGAACGTAGAACGCCATCGCTTCCTCGGCGGACACGTCGGCATACTGACCTACGTGTCGTTCAACACCGTCCTCAATGCAGAAGACGTTGCCATCCGCGTCGACGCGACCGAACGAGTGAGAGCTCATGAGTGTGCTTCCTGCCAAAGGTGAGTGCGCCGTAAGTTTAGGGCAGAGTGCCCCACTACTGAAGTTTAAAGGAACCGATGATGGTCTCGATATTGGGCCTGCCGTCGGTGGCACCGCCGGCAACACCCCCGGCAATCACGGCTGCCTCGAGTTCGGCAAGGCCGCTCGTGACGCGTCCAATGACTGAATAGCCGCCGATGCCAGGTTCCGACGGAAGAACTGTGTCTTTGTAGACGATAAAGAACTGTGACCCGATCGAGTTGGGCTGGCCACTCTGGCGAGCCATGGCGATTGTTCCGGCAGGGTAAAGCTCGTCTATGGGGTCGTTCTCGACAGGTCCGTAGTAGTACCCCGGACCGCCAGTGCCGTCACCACGAGGGTCACCGCACTGGAGTACAAACAAGGCGTCCGTTGTGAGGCGGTGGCAGTTTACGCCGTCGTAGAACCCCTTGTTCGCGAGATAGATGGTGCTGGCCACGGCCTGCGGGGCGGCTTTGCCATCAAGCTCGACACCCAGGGGGACACCGTTGACGACGAGCTCACCTGTCCACACGCGGTCTTCCGAAGTTGATTTATCGGGAAGGAAGTTTGTGGGTGCCCCGGGAGTGCTCGATGACGACGGCACGGGAAGAAATGGAGAGGAAACCGTGAAGAGCACCTGTGCGCCGATAGCGAGAGCCACGACGGGAATGCCGATCGACAACCACATGCGGTTGTCGCGCTTGCGCCGAGTTTCCTGCGCCACGTGGGCCCTCTGACGCTCACGATAGGCGCGCAGGCGTTCGCGTTCGGCCTTTTCTTGGGATTTTGACTTCTTAGCCACGGTTGTGATTCTTTCGCTCAAGCCTGAAGAGGTGCGTGAATGTTCCCCCCAAGCAGATTAGCCCACCGCGAGCACGGCACAGCGCGAATAGGCTGAACGCGTGACCGGTTCTCTGTTGGGCGACACCACGGCGCCGTTAGCCGTGCGCATGAGACCGAGGTCACTCGACGAGATCGTCGGCCAATCAGGACTTCTCATAGCGGGCTCGCCGCTGCGTCAACTTGCCGATTCCTCATCCGGCGGGTCGTCCGTCATTCTGTGGGGTCCTCCGGGTACCGGCAAGACATCGCTCGCCTACGCCGTGGCAGCGTCGAGTGAGCGGCGGTTCATTGAGATGTCTGCAATCACCGCCGGTGTTAAGGATGTTCGCGAGGCCATGACGGCGGCACAGAGCACGCGGGACCTCTATGGCTCGTCAACGCTTCTTTTTCTAGATGAGATACATCGGTTCACCAAGGCACAGCAAGACGCACTTCTCCCCGGTGTCGAGAACGGCTGGGTGACCCTCATCGCGGCCACCACAGAGAACCCGTCGTTCAGTGTCATCTCCCCGCTCCTCTCACGTTCGTTGTTGTTGCGCTTGGAACTCCTCACAGATCATGAACTGGCGAGTGTCGTGCGGGCCGCCGTGATGGCATCTCACGGATTGGCCGGAAAGTTCAGCGTTGACGACGCGGCGATGGCGGCGCTCGTGCGCTTCAGTTCGGGGGACGCGCGCCGCGCGCTGACCGCTCTCGATGCCGCCGCCGCCATTGCGCTCAGCCATGCCGGCGAGCTTCAAGCGCCCGTGGCAATTACTGCCGACGATATCTCGCACGCTGTGGATCGGGCACTCCTGCGCTACGACCGTGACGGTGACGAGCACTACGACGTGATCAGCGCCTTTATCAAGTCGATTCGTGGCTCGGATCCCGATGCTGCATTGCACTATCTCGCGCGCATGATTGAAGCGGGGGAGGATCCGCGCTTTATTGCCCGACGCCTCATTATTTCGGCGGCCGAAGACATAGGTCTGGCGCAGCCGCAAGCACTCTCGCTCGCTGTTGCCGCGGCCGACGCGGTTGCCCTTATCGGCATGCCCGAGGGGCGCATCCCGTTAGCCGAAGCCACGGTGTTCCTCGCCACATGCCCTAAATCGAATGCTGCCTACACGGGCATCAACGAAGCCTTGGCCGACGTGCGGGACGGAAAATCGGGCGCAGTGCCGACTCACCTTCGCGACGCGAGCTACTCGGGTGCCATGGGCCTTGGTCATGGCGTGGGATACAAGTACCCGCACAACGACCCCTTGGGAATCGTGCCCCAGCAGTATCTGCCGGATTCGCTGTCCGGGCGTATTTACTACCAACCCACCACCCACGGACAAGAGCGCGAGATTGC
>DBCH01000116.1:0-5736 GCA_002292955.1 Microbacteriaceae bacterium UBA963
ACCCTTCTTGGCGGGGCGATCCACGGCGACCAGGGTGCCGAAGCGGCTGCGCACGCGATCGAGCTCATCCATGAGTTCGTCGGGCGTGATGGCAATCGGCTCCACCTCGACCTTGAGCTTGGAGACATCGGGAAGCTTAATCTCGGGGCGAACGGGCACCTCAACGGTGACCACGAGGTCGCCGGTGAAGTCCTTCTCGTTCGGCCACGTGGTGACGTCGGCTTCGGGACGGCCCATCGGGCGCACCTTCTCGTCGACGACGGCCTGACGGTAGTAGCCCTCCAGGCCCTCACCCACGGCGTGCTCAAGAACAGCCATGCGACCAACGCGCTGATCGATCAGCGGTGCGGGTACCTTGCCCTTGCGGAAACCAGGAATCTGGACCTGCTCAGCGATGTGCTCGTAGGCGTGCGCGATAGCGGGCTTGAGCTCGTCGGGGCTCACGGTGATGGTGAGCTTGGCGCGCGTGGGGCTGAGTTTTTCGACCGTGGTCTTCACTGTGGTCTGCTCCTTGTTGTGGGGCTTCTGGTTGTAGAGGTTTGCTAGGGAATTACGTGAGGTTCTCGTGCAGGGATGAAGTGGTCGGGGCGACAGGATTCGAACCTGCGACCTCCCGCTCCCAAAGCGGGCGCTCTAGCCAAGCTGAGCTACGCCCCGGAACAAAACACGCGGGCGATAAGTCGACCGAGCTTCGATTCGGATCGCCACGAATGACGACGCAACCAAAGGAAATCCTAACGCATCGCCCGGGTCGGCCCCGCCGACGATAGTTGTCGCGGGCGACCGGTGCACCCGCAAGACGATCTAGGCGATGCCGTAGTAGTCCTTGGCGCCCTGAAGCAGCGTGGCGAACTCGGAGAGGTTTGGTGTCTCAGGCGTTCCTCCCTCAACGAAGGTACCGCCCACCACTCCAATGTCGTTGACGCCTGTTTCAGGAAGGTGCTTGGGCATGACGTAAAACGAACGCTTGACTTTTTGGTTTGCTTCGGTGACTCCCTCCGCGAAGTACACGAGAATCATGTACTCCATGTCGGCAGGCACCTGGTCCTTCAGCATGATGAGGTGACCCTGAACAGAGACCATCTCGGCATCGTCGTTGAGCGCCCCGGATCCCAAGCCGGCGCAATCAAAGACCAGCTGGGTGGGCAGGTCGGCGAAGCTTGTGACCTTCTCCTCGACGAACGTGACCCGCGAATCAAGATGCGCGCGCAACTCTTCCATCATCACGGCGGTGTCGATGAAGATGCCGTCGTCGTAGACAACCATGTTTCGCGTGGTGCCGTTACCGAAGTCGACGTCAACGTCTTTAGCGGGCTCCATAACCGCGCCCACGTATGGCTCGAGGCCCGATTCCTCTCGTGTTTCAAAGTACGACGGAACGATCTTGGCGCCCGCCGCGAAGTCGGGCTGTTCGCCCTTGGCCACGGCCGCATAGAACCGATAGGCATCGATACCTATTTGGTCGATGATTGCTTGAAACTCGGGCGCGTTATCCATTGAGACGGGTGCAAGCAGTCCAGCAGCGTTGTGCGAGGTGAGATTCTCGAACCCTTCGGCCTTCACGGTGACGTTACTGTACCCGCGCTGCACGAGCTCGTAGGCCGTGAACAGACCGATGACTCCAGCGCCCACAACAGTGATGGGCTCGCCCTTGCTGACAATGTTGCCCTGCTCGGTGTCTTCCACGAGATCGACTACGTACTTCGCCGCGCCCGGTGCGAGCGTCCAGCCGCTGCCGCCGTGACCGTAGTTGTGGGCAATGATCTGCGAGCCCACCGTCTCGACACTCATATTGGGAGCACCGCGACGCATGGGGCGGTAGCACAGCACCTCTTCGCCGAGGTAGGCCGTGTCGAGTCGGGGTGGCGTGAGCTTCCGAACCGCACGAGCCGTCGACGAAGGAAGAATCGGGGTGCCGACGGGAGCGCAGGCCGCGAGTACGAGCGCGCCCGCTGCAGCGACACCACCCGCAATCAGCGTGCGTCGAGTGAGCGAACCGGACTGGTTTCCCTTGGTGGGCTCGTGCTCGTTTTTTGCGTAATTCGTCGACGGATTCTTGGCCACGGCGTCTCCTTAATTCAATTCCAAACGCTGACTACGCTATCACTGCGTTTGGGAATAAAGTGGAGCGAACTCGGCGACTGTGTGGCCGAACAACATGGTCGCGTGAGACCTGCCCGCATCATCTAGAATCGATGTGCACCGGGGATGTAGCTCAATGGTAGAGCCTCAGTCTTCCAAACTGATTACGCGGGTTCGATTCCCGTCATCCCCTCCAATGAGAAATGCCCCGCATTAACTGCGGGGCATTTCTCGTTGTCGGAGTGGCGCAATCGAAGATTCCCTGGGCCCACAGACTGCTCGCCGCTACAGCAAACGCATGGCGTTTGCGCGGCGTGCGCTGGGGACATCCCCTCCAATGCAAAACGGACCTCCTTGTGGGGTCCGTTTTGCATTGTTGAGATGTGCGAATCGAGGAGGAGGAATTGGCGTGACAATTCCGACGGCGCTCCCGTCATCCCCCTTTCACGCGCTCGCGCGTGGGGACATCCCCGCTCGAAAACTATGTATAGTTTTTAACTAAACAGTTGGAGGATGTCGTTGTGAGCACTAAGCAGGTCGCCGAATCAGTTATCCGCCTCGCCCGCGAGCGGCGCGGCATTGGTGTGCGCGAGCTAGCCCGCCTGGCGAAGGTGACGCCAGGGGCGATAACTCAGTGGGAGGCATCCGAACGGCGCGGCACGGCACGACCGCAAACGATTGCGCGGGCGCTCACCGCGATGGGGACATCGCCGGAAAGCGAACTCCCCTCATCGGTCGACGAGGTCATGGAACGCCGTGAAGATCGCGTGACACGTGAACTCCATCGCGCCGTGGCTGCGAAGCTCGTGTGGAAATCGAGCGACGTGATGTCGGTGGTCAACGCTAATCTCGAACAACTTCGCACACGCGTGCGAGGCACGTCCGCCCTCGCCGACATCGCGGAGTGGGAACGTCTGGCGAACGGTAAGCGAATAGGAGCCCTCATCGATCGAATGCTTGGCACTGATTCACGGTCCATCTCCATGCGCCAAACATCGCCATTCATGGGTGTTCTCTCGAACGACGAGCGCCTAGCCGCCATCGCCCGGGCATCTGAGTGAAACGCATCGAACTCGAGTTGGCCATCGTCAGGGCCACACACATCATTGCGCAGCCCAGAATTCTCGTTATTGGGTCACAGGCGATCCTTGGCAGCTTTGATGAAACTGAACTACCGGCCCGAGCCACCGCCTCACAAGAAATCGACATGGCACCTCTTCAGGACGACGTGGCTGAGTCTCTCGCCACGCGCATCGACGTGCTTGCCGGCGAGTGGTCTGACTTCGATGCCGAGCACGGCTTCTACATCCAAGGGGTGAGTGTTCGGACCGCATTCCTGCCCAACGGCTGGGAGGAGCGACTGATCGAAGTTCGCCCAACAGTGAACCCAGAAGTCATGGGCCTGTGCCTCGAGCCGCACGACCTCTGCGCCGCCAAAATGGGACGAAATGACAGCAAGGACCGTGAGTTTGTCTCCGCGCTTGTGGAGGCCGGGCTGGTGTCACCAGAACGTGTGAGCCAACGCCTTCGGAAAATATCAGATCCTCGCTTTTCGCCACAGGCGAAGAATGTCTCCCTTCAATTCGTGAGTAGCTTGAGCTAACAGGCCTTCGTCACCGACCTCAGCAGCGCCAGCGCCAACCCGCTGCTGCCCTAAATCTGGTGAACGAGGAGCCCACGACTCTCGGCAGCAGCAGCTAGCCGGGCATCCGTGGTTGCTACCGAGCCGCCGAATCGTTCGGCTGTGTGAACGACCAGGGCATCGGGCATCTTGAGGCCCGTTGCCGCTCGAACCCGCGCCAGTGCAACGGCATCCTGTTCCCGCAGGTCTTCCACATAGAGCCCGAGGGCCGCGATGGCCTTGACCATTTCTCCCACGATGTCAGCCCGAACCGGATGAATCAGCGCTTCAGCTAGCGTCAGGGCCGTTACCGAGAATGACTCGTCGGACGCACGCGACAGCAAATCCAGAACTCCGCGGTGATGGGCATCATCCGGGTTGGCGTAGGCGATGAGAACGCCGGAATCGAGAACAATCATTCGGGCCAGTCGTCCCGAAGCTCTTCGCGCCAGTTTGGCGGCCACACGCCGCTGAGCTTGCCCGCACCCTCGAGAATCGCCTTGCGCCGAGCGGCAACACGATCGTTCACGCGGGCATCTATAGACGTGTGGGCTTCCGCGATGAGACGCCGCAAAAGTTCGGCACGGTTCTTCTTGGCCTCGGGCCACAGAAGAGCAGCGGCATCAATGGCGCCGGCAATCTCATCCGTTTCGGTGATCATGTGTCTCGGTCGCGCGGTGGGCATGACCTCAGTGTATCACCGAGCACGGTGCAACACCAAGTGCGTTTCTTCACAAGTTGAGAGCGCCCAGAGGGCGGATTACCCTAACGCCGAGGAGAACGACCCCGCGCGCGCAGCGAAAGAAACCAGGCCCAGACCAGAGCCCAGAAGGCGAACCCCGATATCGTGAGAAAGATTGTGGTTGGCGGATTCGCGAACGTTTGCAGAAGCGGCATGTACGGAACGCTCGCCCCCGTGGCGTCGATACTGGTGGCGAAGATGAGGGGAATGTTCCAGTCACTTGAACCCGCCGTTGGCGCTGCCACCACGAGCACCGCCATGATCACCGCCAAGACGGTCCACCAGCCCACGAAGATACCGGGGCGGAATCGATCGACCAGTCCGGCCACAACCGCCAGCACCGCACTGAGGAAGACCAGCGTGACAAACCCGGCACCCAGAGAGACGAAGCGACCACCGAATGCCTCGCCCACAACGAGTCCGATTGCGGACGCCCAGACCAGCCATTGAAACAGTGGCCCGATGCTGGGCGGGCGATCGGTGGAGGGAACCTCACCCATGGGGGAACCTGTCATGAGGATCCTTTCTCCAGGAGTGAGTGCGTGACGCGCCCACCCACAAACGTAGCCGATACCGGTGAAGTGGAGAGATCGTGGGGCAGTGAACTGAGGTCATCAACCTCAAGAGGGTCGATATCGAGCACAGCAAAATCAGCGGGTTGACCCACGGCAACGTGCGACCGCACCGAACACTGGACTGCCTCATCAACCGAGAGGCACTCCTGCGGATTCCACGCCTCACCCCCCGGCGCTGTGCGCGTCACCGCCGCGACAATTGCTTGCCAGGGGTCGAGCGCGGCGGCCGGAGCATCCGAGCCGAATCGCATGGCAACCCCCGCATCGCGCATCTGGCGGAAGGCGAACGCCTGCCCGGTTCGTCCCAGCCAAAGACGTTCGGCTGCGGTTCGATCATCAACCAGGTGCCGGGGCTGCACACTGGCCAAAACCTTGAGCTGCGAAAAGCGCGACACGTCTTCGGCCCTCACCAACTGAGCGTGCTCAATGGTTCCCGCGCACTGCACCATCTCGAACGCGTCGAGCGCCATGTCCACCGCTTCATCACCGATGGCGTGCACCGCGGGTGCAATGCCGGCGGCCCATGCGCGACCCATGAGGCTCACCAACTCGGGGAGCGGCAGGTTGAGCACGCCCCGGGCCGCGGGACCCGTGGCTCCCGGATAGGGCTCGAAACACCGTGCCGTCTGAGAGCCGAGAGAGCCATCGAGAATGATCTTGAGTGGGCCAACGCGCAACAATCCGCCGGTCGACGCCACGGTGTCTCCCGTGCGCAT
>DBCH01000116.1:5818-8383 GCA_002292955.1 Microbacteriaceae bacterium UBA963
GCACCCCGCGAGATTCGCCGGCGCCACGCGGCCGAGTTGGGGGCCATCTCAAAGTCTGTGATGCCCACCACGCCGCGCCGTGCCGCTTCGCGAGCCGCCTCATCAATCCAGGCATCCAGGGTCTCGTCATCAATGTCGGAGACGCGCGTGGCAATCTCGAAACAGGCCCGCTCGCTCACGACACCGGATTCCGTGGCCGTAACTCCCTGGGCCGCAAACCCAGCCGAGTTGAGCCACACGCTGTGCATGTCCACAGAAAAAAGGTAGGTCGGCTTGTCGCCGGTCACGGCATCCAGCGACTCGAGCGAGGTCTGGCCGGATATCTCGGCCGGTCGCCAGCCGAATCCCACCAGCGCCGGGTCGGCAGAATCGGCGCGCTGCGAGACACGCTCCAACACAGCATCGACCGAGGTCGTGTGGCTGAGGTCCAGCCGCCGCCGTGCCTGCGCCCACTGGCCCATGTGCACGTGCGAATCCCAGAGGCCCGGCATGATCCATCGGCCATCCAGATCGATGACCTGATCGTCACCCTGCACCACGCGCGCGGCTCGAGTTGCCGACGGCAGCGTGACCGACGTCGTCTGACCAATAAAATCGAGCGCGCTCACCACTCCGTTGTCGATGGAAATGTTGATGAGGTTTCCCAGCAGACCGCGCTCACCCGGAATGCGGGCGTTGGTCAGATGCAGGGTCACATCTCCCAGTCTGTCGTCAGACCTGGCAGCTGGGGCACCAGTAGAGCTTGCGTGTCGCCATCACCTCGAGCGCAATTGCGGTGCCACACTTTCGACACGGAAGCCCCTCGCGCTTGTACACCCAGTGTCGGTCGTCGCGGCGAGCCAAGGCGTCACGCAGCGCCTGCCCCCGGAGACCGTCGCGCGTCATCATCTGGCCGGTCTCAATTCCAATAGCAAGGAGCTTTACCCAGTCGCGCCAGAGAGCACGCGCCTCGTCTGTGGTGACGAGCTTCCCCGGACGATACGGGGTGATGCCCGCGCGAAAGAGCATCTCGGCGCGGTACACGTTGCCGATGCCGGCCACCACCGACTGGTCCATGAGCAACTGGCCGATGGGTGTCGGCTTTGCTGTCACCGTCGTGACG
Source organism: Microbacteriaceae bacterium UBA963 (assembly GCA_002292955.1). Lineage (GTDB taxonomy): Bacteria > Actinomycetota > Actinomycetes > Actinomycetales > Microbacteriaceae > UBA963. Next base: position 6,921 of record DBCH01000116.1, read on the forward strand.
AAGCGAGTCTCGGCGGCCTTGCTCTTGTCTCGTGCCGGGTCAGGGCCCAGTCTGGCGATGACGGCGGCCACCTCGGTGGCGTCGAGCAGGTCGCACGCGGTGGGGCCGCGGAGGTCGGCGCACACCACATCGGTGAAGAGTCGGAGGCGGACGGCGCCGACGGGCTCGGGCGGAAATGAGTCGGCGGGGCTTCGATACGCGCCTTCGGCGCTACTCAACCGACGATCGTTTTCGGCGCTACTCAACCGGCGATCGAGCTGAGCGCTACTCAACCGACGATCGCGCCCAGCGCTACTCAACCGACGATCGTGTTCGGCGCTACTCAACCGGCCATCCGACGTCTGTTCGCCCATGCGAACGCGCGCACGCCGCGGCGCTCCAATCGACGAGAGCGAGTTCTCGCCTGCCCCATCGAGCACGGTGCCGCGCATGTTCGTTTGCCCCATGCGCCCGTTTGCCGAGGCAATCGTGGCATCCATGTCTATCTGGCCCGAAAAATCCCACGCGCCGTAAATCCCCAGGTGAACGCGAATCCAATCACCCGTCTCAAACTCCAGAAACATCTGTTTGCCCACCGCGAAAGCATCCACCATCTGATGCCCGCTCACGCGAGCGGCGCCATCAACGAACCTGCCCTGCGGCGAAATTGCCGCCACACGTTGCCCCACGAAGTTGGCGGCGAACTGCCGAGCAATGCGATGAACCGAATGTCCCTCGGGCACGCGTCAGGTGGTCGACTCGGCGTCGACAATTTCCATGCGCAAATCGAAAGACGCATCGTCTTCGACGTCGAAATAGGCGCCCAGGGCCTCTCGAACCATCGGTTCAAGGGTGTCAAAATCATCGGCAAAGGTATGAACGCCCGGGCATTCCGGCACGTCGGCCAGCCACCGGGCTTCTTCGTGGCGCACCTTGACGTGAATCACCATGTCAGCCACCTCTCCCCGAGCATGGGCTCGAGATCTCGTTCGATTGATCGAAGCGTTCCCCTGGGCACGTCGCCACTGTGTTGCGGGACGACAACCATAATCACCCAAGTTCCCCTATTCACACGATAAACCCGATGTGACCCCTTCTGCCTCACAAAGACACCTCCGTGTCCTTCAATCCTCTTGTTGACCTCACGCACGCGCACAGGGCTGATCATGAGGGCGCGAAGACGCGCCACTATGGCCAATCGTAAAAACCTGAATCCGTAGTGGGTTTCGCTTTCGGTGGAGGACTGCCTAGCGGTCCACGTCCTTGCCGGCGATATCGCCCGTCGTCTCATACTCGGCCAACTGCGCGATGCGGCGAACGTGCCTTTCATCGCCCGGGAACGGCTCGGCGATGAAGGCGTCGATGAAACTCACCGCTTCGTCGATCGTGTGTTGCCGAGCGCCAATGGAGATGACGTTGGCGTTGTTGTGTTCACGCGCGAGCGTGGCCGTGGCCATGTTCCAGACCAAAGCGGCCCGGATGCC
>DBCH01000026.1:0-621 GCA_002292955.1 Microbacteriaceae bacterium UBA963
TGCCAAGGTGTTGGCCGACGCCGGCAACGACGTGATGCTGTGGGCTCGCCGGCCCGAGGTGGCCAAAGAGATTGAAGAAACCAAGCGCAATTCGCGCTACCTCTCCGGCATCAACCTGCCGCGAAACCTGCATGCCACCGACAGCCTGCCCGAGGCGTTCGATGGGGCCGACGAAGTTTATTTCTGCGTTCCCAGCCAGGCGCTGCGCGAGAACCTCACGGCCGCCGCGCGCGTGATGGAGTCGGGCACCATCGCCGTGAGCCTCATGAAGGGCGTGGAGAAACAGTCTGGTTTGCGCATGAGTCAGGTGCTGCTCGAAGAACTGGAGATTGATCCCGAACTGGTGGCCGTGGTCTCGGGCCCCAACCTTGCGCTGGAAATTGCGCGCGAAGAGCCCACCGCATCCGTGGTGTCGAGCGAAAGCATGGACACGGCATCGCGCGTGGCCATCAGCTCCACCAACGACTACTTTCGTTGCTTCGTCAACAACGACGTACCCGGCACCGAGTTTGGTGGCGTGCTCAAGAACCTCATTGCCGTGGCCGTGGGCATTGTCGACGGCGTGGGTTACGGCGACAACACCAAGGCGTCCATCATCACGCGCGGACTTGCCGAGATCAC
>DBCH01000026.1:700-17820 GCA_002292955.1 Microbacteriaceae bacterium UBA963
GGCGACCTCATCGCCACGTGTGAGTCGCCGCTATCGCGCAACAACACGGCCGGTCGCCTGTTGGGTCAGGGCCTCTCCTACAACGACGTGGTGAAGCAGATGAACCAAACCGCCGAGGGGCTCGCCTCGGTGGCGCCCATTCTGGCTTTGGCCAAGGCGCGCAATGTGGAGATGCCCATCGTGGAGCAGGTCAACCTCGTGCTGGCCGGCCGCATGAATCCGCGCGACATCGCGCCGCACCTCACCACAGACGCCGATGAACCTCAGGGTGAAAGGACGCTCGATGACAACCAAAACCGTGGTCGCGGTTCTCTTTGGCGGCCGTTCAAGCGAACACGCAATTAGTTGCGTCACGGCGAAGGGCGTTCTTGGCGCCATCGACGGCGATCGCTTTGAGGTGATTCCCATTGGCATCACCAAGGACGGCGCCTTCACGCTGTCGACGGCGGATGTCTCCACCTACGTGCTCGACGGCGACGCCCTGCCCGAGGTGATTGACAACGGTTCGCGCATCGTGTGGCCCGACCGCGCGGGGAGTCGCGAGCTGCGCGTGCGGGATTCTGGCGCCGGTGCCGATTCTTCGACGGGCACCCTGCGCTCGCTCGGCAACGTGGACGTGGTGTTCCCCATCCTGCACGGGCCTTTTGGCGAAGACGGCACCATCCAGGGAATGCTCGAACTCTGCGACCTGCCCTATGTGGGATCGGGCGTGCTGGCATCGAGCCTGGGCATGGACAAGCACTTTGCCAAGACCGTGCTCGAACGCGAGGGCATTGCCGTGGCGCCGTGGCGCACGGTGGCCCAGCACGAGTGGACGGCGAACGCGGCGAAGGTGCGCGCCGAGCTCGAGCAGATGACGTTGCCCGTTTTTGTGAAGCCCTCGCGTGCTGGCTCCAGTGTGGGAGTGAGCAAGGTGAACGACTGGGCCGGCCTGGCTGCTGCCATGACCACGGCCTTTGCCGAAGACGACCGCGTGCTGGTGGAGGCGGCCATTGTGGGCCGCGAGGTGGAGTGTGCGGTGCTGCAGGGGCGTCCGGGCGAACCCACGCGCGCCTCGGTGGGCGGCGAGATTGTGATCACCGGTCGCGAGTTCTACGACTTCGAGGCCAAGTACTTGGGCGCTGCCGGCATCGAGCTGGTGTGCCCGGCCGACCTCACGGCCGCCGAGCTTGCCGAGCTCCAGGCGCTGTCCATTCGCGCGTTCGAGGCGTTGGGTGCTGCCGGCCTTGCTCGCGTCGACTTCTTTCTGACCGACACCGGCTTCGTGCTCAACGAGATCAACACCATGCCGGGCTTCACACCCATCAGCATGTTCCCGCGCTGCTGGCAGGAGACGGGGCTCGGCTACTCAGACCTCATCACCGAGCTCATCGAGGTCGCCCTCGCTGGTTGAGTAGCCGACGCAGTCGGCGTATCGAAACCGGCGCATCGAAACCCGACCTCTCGCTGGTTGAGTAGCCGCTCGCTGGTTGAGTAGCCGATCGCTGGTTGAGTAGCCGACTTTGTCGGCGTATCGAAACCGGCGCATCGAAACCCGACCTCTCGCTGGTTGAGTAGCCGACGCAGTCGGCGTATCGAAACCGGCTCACCGAAACCAGCAACCGTCGTGGGTTGAGTAGCCAACCACTTACCAGATTCTAGAGGCCTCGGCATACTGCTCGGGGGTACAGGACGAGGTGTAAGGGTAGCCAGTTCCCCCCAAGGCATAACCAATTCTCCAAATTGTTGCGCAGTCAGCCATGTACTCCACTGCGTCGGTGCCCGGATAAGCCACGAATCTGCCACTCTCGCTAATCATGAGGGCCAGCGATCCATAGAACACGTACTGCCGAATATGTGCTGCCTCGTGAACGAGAACATACTTGCCAGCGTCGGTGCTATAGATCTCGAGCACAGAAGGATTCCCATCCAGCCAAATCTCGGCTCGGCCGTCACTATAGAAGCGAGCCTGACCGCAAACGTAGTAACCATCGCACAGCCCGGGATCGTATTGAAGCGTGTAGTCGCTCGATGACACGAATTCACTGAGGTACGCTTCAATGTTGAATCCTTCAACAACGGGAGCGGGGACTTCCGGTGGGGGCGGTGCCGAAGGTTCCGTTGCGCCCCCCGTTGGAGTCAACGTGCTTTCTGACGGGATATTTTTTGGTTTGCTGAGGCGCTCTGCCTGAGCTCGCGCTGCCTCTTCTGCCGCTTTGGCGGCTGCCTCGGCAGCCAGCCGGTCTTGCTCCAACTGCCAGGCTTTCTGTGCTTGCACAACACCGTTGGCGAGGGTGGAAAGTTGTTTTTGGGGCCCTCGCAGCTCGTCATTGAGGCGAGCTGCGGACTTTACCAACTGCACGTATGAGTCAAAAATGCTGGGAGGCCAAGCGAGAATTTTCTCTAAATTCGTGTCGACGTGAGAGACGATGGCTCTCAGTTCGCCGGCTTCGCGGTCAGCATTCCGCAGTTGTGTACTGGCCACGTCGATTTCTTTTTGGAGGGCCTTCCGTGCGACTTCGTCGGCTGTTTTTCCTTTGGATGCCTCAAAAACTGCCTTCGCAGAAGTGATTTTCTCTTCGAGGCCCGATGCGTCCGTGTCGAATTCTCGCAACGATGTTTTTGCTGCTTCGCTTGCTTGCGTGAGCATGGTGCGAGCCTGATTCTGCGCGGCCCCGAAGCTCACGTATCCGGTGAGTCCAAGCAGAGACAAACCAACAGCAGCCGCAACAACAGAGGCGACTAACTTTTTTGTGGGGGTGTCGAGAATCTTCGCAAGCCGGTCCAGCATGGTCTTCATGGTACGCGCAAGTTTTCGACAATTCACTGAGAAGCTCAGTCGCCGGTTGAGTAGCCGCTTGCTGGTTGAGTAGCCGACGCAGTCGGAGCATCGAAACCGGCGTATCGAAACCCGACCTCTCGCTGGTTGAGTAGCCGGCTGGTGGTTGAGTAGCCGACGCAGTCGGCGTATCGAAACCCAGTCGGCGTATCGAAACCCGACCTCTCGCTGGTTGAGTAGCCGACGCAGTCGGCGTATCGAAACCCGATCCGCTAAAACTCGAAAGTATCGGCAAGATTGGTGCAGGCGCGTTCCTGCGGAATCGACGACACCGGCAGAGCAAGATCGACGAGCACGGTACTGCCGCTGACCACATTCGAGTCGAGCGCTACCTGGACGGCCGGCGTGCGGCCAAACGTCGTGAAGATGAACGTGGGCGCGAGTGAGTCGTCAACAATCCAGTCCACGCCGTTGACCGCCAGGCACGGCAGCGTGGTGGGGGCGGGGGCTTGGAGGCCGCAGGTGAGAAGGATGGACGCGGGCTCACCCCAGGCGGCCGTGGCCTGAGCGTTCGTTTCGCGTTTGGTCAGACCGGCAACATCGCCCAGCCGAACGCTGACCTCGGCGCACAGGGGATTGTTGGCATCCTCGGCCGGCTCCATGGGCACGATTCCGGCGCAACCGGTGAGCAAGACGCCCACTGCCAGCACGCTCGCAACACCGGCGCGTCGCATCACGCGCATTGTTCGGGTGCCAACTCTCATCATGCTCAGGCTACCGTGGTGGGGTGAGTGTTGCAGACCTGCCCGGCCCCCTCCTGCGCGATCTGAGTGAGGGTGAGATTCTGGCGCGCATTTTTCCGCGCCTGCCCCAGGCCGAGCTGGCCACGCTGGGCCCGGGTGACGATGCCGCTGTGGTGACCGCTCCCGACGGCCGATTCGTGGTGACCACCGACACCATGGTGGAGGGCAAAGACTTCTCGCGCGAGTGGTCGTTGCCCGATGAGATTGGGGTGAAAGCGGCCATGAGCAACCTGGCAGATGTGGTGGCCATGGGAGCGAGGCCCACGGCGCTCACGGTGGCTCTGGCTGCACCGAGCGACACCCCCGTGGCGTTTCTCGAGATGCTGGCCGACGGACTTCGCGATGCGTGCACGCAGGTGGCGCCCGGTTGCGGTGTGGTGGGTGGTGACATTGCCGCGTCGGACACCCTGGTGATTGCCGTGACCGCGTTCGGTGACCTTGCCGGTCGCGAACCCCTTCTGCGTTCGGGCGCTCAGGTGGGCGATGAGATTGCGGTCTCAGGTCTGCTGGGTGTCTCGGGCGCCGGGCTCACTCTTCTGCAGAGGCACGGAGCGCAGGCGCGCGACAGTTTTCCCGATGCGGTGTGCTGGCACCTGGCGCCCTACCCGGCGATTGGCCCCGACATGGTGGCCGAACTCGCGGGGGCACACGCCGCCATGGACATTTCGGATTCCCTGTCCCTCGACGCCTCGCGCATGGCCGCGGCCAGCGGTGTCACCATGACCCTCGACATCACCGTGGTTTCGGCCATGGCGGATGCCGTGGCGCGGGTGAGCGGGCTCACCATGAACGAAGCGCAGCGCATGGTGCTGGAGGGTGGCGAGGATCACGCCATTCTGGCAACCTTTGCCGACGGGGGAGTGCCCGAAGGGTTCATCCCACTGGGCCGCGTCATGGCCGCGGGTGCGCACGCGGTGACGCTCGCCGGTCAGGGCATTTCGCCGGCCGGCTGGAATCCCTTCGCCGGTTGAGTAGCGCCGAAGGCGCGTATCGAAACCCGTCTCGTTCGCCGGTTGAGTAGCGTCGAAGGCGCGTATCGAAACCGCATCCTTGGTTTCGATACGGCAACGTTGTTGCCTACTCAACCGTCGGGGGTTTCGATACGGCAACGTTGTTGCCTACTCAACCGCCGATGCAGCTCAGTAGTCGACGATTTCGAGCCAGACGAGCAGCGTGTCGCCGTAGTCCTTGGTGCGAAAAATCTTCATGCGCTCGGGTGCGGTAAACAGCGGGTCGCGCACACTGCGCTCCACCACGATCACCCCGTCGCGCGTCATTTCGCGACACAGCGTTTCGAGCACCAGCTCGAGCTCCTCGTTGGTCACCGAGTAGGGGGGATCAATCAGTACGAGGTTCCAGAGGCTGCGGCTCTGCGAGAGAAAAGACCCCACCGATTCTTGGCGAACCTCGAACGACCCCGATTCCTTTCCGCCGGAGTGTGACACCATGCGCGCGTTGCTCTTGATGATCTTGGCAGCCTTTGCGTTGTTCTCGACGAGCCCCACGTGCTTTGCTCCGCGGCTGAGAGCCTCGAGGCCGAGCGCGCCCGTGCCGGCGTAGAGGTCGAGCACGCGGGAACCGCGGATCAGGTCGGCTGAGTCGAGCGCCGAGAACAGGGCTTCGCGCACGCGGTCGCTCGTGGGGCGCGTTCCCTCTTTGGGAACTTTGAGTTCTCGACTGCCGGCAAATCCGGCGATGATGCGCGTCACCCCAACAGCCTATGGCGCGCGCGCCTACGCTGAAAGGGTGAATCCCTCACCTCTCGATGCCAAACTCGACGCTCTTGTTGGTGGCAAGACCGCCACGGCGTTGGCCAAGGCGTTCGGCATGAAGACCGTGGGCGATCTGGTGGGGCACTTTCCGAGGCGTTACGCCAAGCGCGGTGAGCTCACCGCGGTGGCCGACGTGCCCCTGGATGAGAACGTGTCGATTGTTGCCGAGGTGCTCGACGTGCGCTCGCGCCCCATGCGCGCCAAGCGCGGATCGATTCTGGAGGTGCGCCTCACCGACGGCTCGGGTGGCACCATCACGCTCACATTCTTCAACCAGGCGTGGCGCGAGCGCGACCTCGCTCCCGGTTCGCGCGGCATCTTTGCCGGCAAGGTGAGCCGGTATCGAGGCACACTCCAACTGGCGCATCCCGACTACGAACTCTTCGATAACTCCGGCACAGACATGGAGACGGGAGCGCCGGTTGCCATGGATCCCGAGGCGTGGGCCAAGCAGCCGCTGCCTCTCTACGCAGCCACGTCCACGTTCTCGAGTTGGCAGATGGCAAAAACGATTGCCCTCGTGCTGCCCACGTTGGGCGATCTGGCCGATCCGCTCGAGGGAGTGTTGAGCGACGCCGAGCGAACCGAACGCGCACTCATGCCGTTCGTCGATGCCCTGCGCCTCGTTCACCAGCCGGCAGAGGATGTCGACTGGCAGCGTGCCCGAGACACCCTCCGGTTTATCGAGGCCCTTGTTCTGCAGTCGGCCCTGCTGGAGCGGCGAGCCGAAGCTCGCTCGCACCGCGCCACCCCGCGACCGGCAAAAGGCGACGGCATGTTGGCCCGTTTTGATGCGGCTCTTCCCTTCTCGTTGACCGGCGACCAGCAGCTCGTGGGCGGGGAGATTGCCCACGACTTGGCAGCGGATGCTCCCATGAGTCGCTTGGTGCAGGGCGAGGTGGGTTCGGGCAAGACGCTCGTGGCGTTGCGCGCCATGCTCCAAGTGGCCGACACGGGTGGGCAGGCCGCACTGCTTGCGCCCACCGAGGTTCTGGCAGCGCAGCACCTGCGCTCGGTGGAGAAGGTGCTCGGCGCCGAACTGTGCACGCTCTTAGCGCCCACGCTCATCACGGGCCAGTTGCCGGTGGCGCAAAAGCGGGCGGCGCTCTTGCGCGCAGCGGCTGGGCAAGCGCACATCGTGATCGGAACCCATGCGCTGCTGCAAGACAACGTGCAGTTCTTCGACCTCGGGCTCGTGGTGATTGATGAGCAGCACCGTTTCGGCGTGGAGCAGCGACACCTCCTGCACGCCAAGGCCGAGAACGTTCCGCACACCCTCGTGCTCACGGCCACCCCCATTCCGCGAACCGTGGCCATGACGGCGTTCGGCGACCTCGACGTCTCGGTGATTCGTGAGCTGCCCGCCGGGCGCGCGGGCATCACGTCGCACTGTGTTGCGCTGGCCGAACATCCCGCGTGGATGTCGCGCGTGTGGGAGCGCGTAGCCGAGGAGTTGGCGCTGGGGCGGCAAGCCTTTGTGGTGTGCCCGGCCATTGATGCGGCAACCCTCGAAGAAGACGATGGCGGCGCTGGCGGGTTGAGTAGCGCCGAAGGCGCGTATCGAAACCCCTCGTCTGGTTTCGATACGTCAACTTCGTTGACTACTCAACCGGCGGGTCGATCGGAAGGCGCGGCGTCTCGCGGGTTGAGTAGCGCCGAAGGCGCGTATCGAAACCCCTCGTCTGGTTTCGATACGTCAACTTCGTTGACTACTCAACCAGCGGGGGCGTCAACTTCGTTGACTACTCAACCAGCGTATGAGGATGCCCCGAAGCGACTCTCGGCGGTCACGGAGGTTCTCGAGCAGTTGCGCGCCCTGCCCGTTCTGGCCGGCCGCCGCATCGAGGCGTTGCACGGTCGCCTCTCGAGCGACGAGAAAGACAGCATCATGCGCGCCTTTGCCGACGGCGAGATTGATGTGGTGGTGGCCACCACGGTGATTGAGGTGGGCGTGGATGTGCCCAATGCGTCCACTATGGTGGTGCTCGACGCCGATCGCTTTGGCGTCTCGCAGTTGCACCAGCTGCGCGGGCGCGTGGGTCGCGGCGGGGTGCCGGGTCTCGCTCTCTTTGTGACCGATGCCGAGCCCGACACCGTGGCCCGCGAGCGGGTGGAAGCCGTAGCCGCCACCACCGACGGATTTGAACTCGCGCGCATCGACCTCGAACTTCGCGCCGAGGGTGACGTTCTGGGTGCCCGGCAGTCGGGTGGGCGTTCCGGGCTTCGCTTGCTGCGCGTGACACGCGACGGCGACCTCATCGCCGAGGCCCGCGAGGTGGCGGCCGGCATCCTGGCCAACGACCCCACGTTTGCCGCGCATCCCGCTCTGCGGGAGGCCATCACCCGCAGACTCGACGAATCCGAGCGCGCATTCCTCGACAAGAATTAGGCTGGGGTCATGCGCACTGTTGCAGTTCTGCCCGGGTCGTTTGATCCGGTCACCCTCGGTCACCTCGACGTGATCGCTCGCGCCGTCAAAATCTTTGACGAGGTGCACGTAGTGGTGGTTCACAACCCCGGTAAAAGCGCGCTGCTGCCCATCGCGCAACGCGTCACGCTGATCGAACAGGCACTCGCGGAGGCTGGCATCGACGGCGTTGTGGTTGCGCAATGGTCGGTGGGTTTGCTCGTCGACTACTGCACTGAGGTGGGAGCCACCGTGCTTGTGAAGGGCCTGCGCAGCAACCAAGACGTTGCCTACGAAACCCCGATGGCGCTGGTGAATCGCAACCTCGCCGGTGTCGAAACCGTCTTCATGTTGCCCGAGCCGGGGCACGCCTACGTGTCGAGCTCTCTGGTTCGCCAGGTGGCAGCCCTCGGCGGAGACGTGCGCCCGTACGTGCCGCACGTGGTGGCCGAATACCTCGCCACACACGGGAGTTAGCATGGCCAGATTTGTTCCCACGCCCTTTACGGTGGGCGTTCACGACCTCATGCACCGCCCCGGCGAGCAGCGCGAGAAGCTTTTTGACATCGTTTTGCCCGAACAGATGGGCGAGGGCTTGGTGGCCGTGGCCAAAGGTGCGCGCATGCACCTCGACGTGCGGCTCGAATCGGTTCACGAGGGCATTCTGGCCACTGTTGACGTCGATACTGAGGCGTCGGGCGAGTGCGGCCGGTGCCTCGAGCCGCTCACCGAAGTTGTTCAAGTCGATATTCAAGAGCTTTTCGCGTATTCTCTAGACGAAGCCTTTGACTATTGCGTGACAGACGACCATGTTGATCTGGAACAAATGGTGAGAGACGCGGTAGTGCTTGCACTGCCGTTCCAGCCGGTTTGTCGGCCGGAGTGCGCTGGTCTCGATCCCGAGACAGGTGAGCGTCGCAGCGAAGGGCAGGCACAGTCGCCGGGCGAGTCAATTGACCCGCGCTGGGCTGCGCTCCAGAAGCTGGCTTCCGAACAAGACTCATAGCGAGTCGCACTTTTTCTTACATCACGTTCAACTAAGGCAAGAGGTAGATCATGGCTGTTCCCAAGCGGAAAAAGTCTCGCTCGAACACGCACTCACGTCGCTCGCAGTGGAAGGCCGAAAACACCACTTTGGTCAAGACCATCGAGAACGGCAAGGTTGTCTACAGCCTCCCTCACCGCGCCAAGGTCGTTGAAGACTCTGCCGGCACGCCCCTCTTCATGGAGTACAAGGGCCGCAAGGTCGCCGACGTCTAACCAGGATGTCTCACCACTCGTGACCGCGCGTTCGGGGGTAGAAGCACTGCTCGGTGTCGATATCGACGCTCAGTTGTGCCAGTTGGCGCTGACCCACCGGTCGTACGCCTACGAGAGCGGCGGCACGCCGCACAACGAGCGCCTTGAGTTCTTGGGCGATTCCGTGCTCGGCCAAGCAGTGACGGTTTTGCTCTACACCACGTTCCCGCAGCTTCCCGAGGGCGAGTTGGCCAAGCGCCGGGCTGCCCTGGTCTCAACCCAGGCTCTCGCGCGCATCGCACGCGGGATCAACCTCGGGCCGAGCATCCTGCTGGGTAAGGGTGAGCAGCAGACGGGCGGATCCGACAAGGATTCGATTCTGGCCGACACCATGGAGGCCCTCATCGGCGCCACCTATTTGTCTGCCGGTCAGGCCGTTGCCACCGATCTCGTTGAGCGTCTGGTTGAACCCCTGATGAACGATGAGGAGACCTTTGGGTCGCACATCGATCCCAAGACAAGCCTGCAGGAGGCCGCCGCCGCGCGAGGGCTCCCGGTTCCGCACTATTCGGTTGAGTTCTCCGGCCCGGATCACGCGCGCGTGTTTGCCGCCACCGTGGTGGTGGGCGAGGTCACCGGCTGGGGCACCGGCACCAGCAAGAAGCACGCCGAGATTGCTGCTGCTCACCACGCGTACGAGCAGCTCACGGCCTAACGCATCGTGCCCGAGCTTCCCGAGGTCGAAGTGGTGCGTGCCGGGCTGGCGCCGGCCGTCACGGGTTCCGTTTTTCGCAGCGTGCAGGTGCTCGACACCCGTTCGCTCAAGCGTCACGATGCTCGGCGTGGCGACTTTGTCGGTCTGCTCGAGGGCGCCTCGGTTCTCGAGATTAGGCGGCGCGGCAAGTTTCTGTGGATGCCGCTGGCGAACACAGTGGGCGCGGGCCACGGCGATGCGCTCGTGGTGCATCTCGGCATGAGCGGTCAGGTGCTTCTGCGCGAAACGGATGCTCCCGACGACCGACACCTGCGCGTGCGGATTGTGACCGTGATGCCCGACGGCAAACCGGTCGACGTGAGATTTGTAGATCAGCGCATCTTCGGCTCGATGGCGGTTGACCAGCTCGTTGAGGGAATCGGCGGTCTTGTTCCCGCGCAGGCCGCGCACATCGCGGCCGATCCGCTCGAGGCGGATTTCGACGACGACGCTTTCGTGAGAGCGCTTCGCAAGCGGCGCACGGGAATCAAGCGCGCCCTGCTGGATCAGGGTCTCATCTCAGGCATCGGCAACATCTACGCCGACGAATCTCTGTGGCGGGCCCGCCTGCACTACGACAGACCCACGGATGCCCTCACGGCGGCCAAGGCGCGGGAACTACTCGGTCACGTGCGTGACGTTTTGGTGCAGGCGCTGGCCGAGGGCGGCACCAGCTTCGACGCGCAGTACGTCAACGTGAACGGACAAGCCGGTTACTTTGAACACAGCCTGAACGCCTACGGCCGACAGGGCGAAGCGTGTTCGCGCTGTGGGGCCACCCTGCGGCGCGAGTCGTTCATGAATCGCGGCTCACACTTTTGCCCACTCTGCCAGCGACTGCCGCGCAGGCGATCCGCCAAGTAATCTAGAACCAGAGCACGTGACACCAACGGAGGTGACCATGGCAGAGCCCGAACAGATTCGCGGCGCCAGCGTTACCTCGCGTGCGCTCTCGGTGCTCGGCGCGTTCGAGGGGTCGAGCGGCTCGCTCACGGTGGCGCGCATTGCTGCTCGCGCCCAGCTGCCACTGTCTACTACTTACCGCATGGTGCACGAGCTCGAACAGTGGGGTGGCCTGCGCAAAGGTTCCGACGGTAAGTATCAGGTGGGCTTTCGCATCTGGGAACTCGGCCAGTTGGCCGGCCGGCGACTGCGCGACCGAGCGCACCCGTTCTTGCAGGACCTGTTTGACCTCACGCACGAGAACGTTCACCTGGCCATTCGTGAGGGAACGCAGAGCCTCTACGTCGACAAGATCTACAGCTCGCGCAAGATGCCCCAGGTCTCGCGCATCGGCGGTCGACTGCCGCTGCACGCCACGGCCGTGGGGCGCGTGCTCCTGGCGGCCCAGCCCGACTGGTTTGTCGACGCGTACCTGCAGCGCGAGCTCGAAGCGCCCACGCCCAAGACCGTCACCGATCCGCGCATCCTCACCCAGCTCATCGACGATGTGCGCCGCGACGGCTATTCGGTGACCATTGAGCAGATGCGCATGAGTGCACTCTCGGTGGCCCGACCCGTGGTGTTCAACGGCCAAACGGTCGCGGCCCTCGGACTGGTCTTTGAGGCCTACCGCTACCGCGAGGTGCAGAGGTTCATGCCCCAATTGCGTGGCACGGTGGAGCGCATTGAGTTCGCCATGGCGGGCCGACCCCTCACCATCGGCGAATAGCGCCCAAAAATCTCCAGAAGTCGTTCTCACTGAGTGAGAAGAGATTGTCGCGGAGGAATCATTCCGGGGGCAAGATGAATCAATTCGCGTTCAAGGAGGAACCACTCATGGCACCTACCGCTACCGAGGCCAAGCCTTTCAACAAGGACTATCACGGCTTCGAGCCGTTCAAGCTCACCAACCCGTTCCCTTCCTACGCTGCGCTGCGCGAAGAAGCTCCAGTGATGTGGGACGACCGCATCGGCATGTTCGTGGTCACACGCTACGACGACGTCAAGGGCGTGTTTGACGACTGGGAGGGCTTCTCGTCTAAAGACGCGCAGTCGCCCATTCGCCCACTCGGTGCCGCCGCCAAGAAGGTGATGGCCGACGGTGAGTTCACCACCTACTCCGGCCTCTCAGCTCGCATCCCACCGGAGCACACGCGCATCCGTGAGGTGGCCACCAAGGCATTCACGCCGCGTCGGTACAAGGTGCTTGAGCCCTTCATTCGAGAGAACGCCGACGCTCTCATTGACGCCATGGTTGCCAAGGGCGGCAACTCGGGAGACATCCTCACCGATGTGGCCTACGACCTGCCCACGATCACCATCTTTGCGCTCATCGGTGTTCCCAACGAGATGACCGACCTCGTCAAAGAGTGGGCCACGTCGCGCTCAGCGCTGACGTGGGGTGACCTCACCGACGAAGAACAAGTACCCCACGCGCACAACATGGTTGCGTACTGGAGCTTCTGTCAGAAGTTGGTGGCCGATGCCAAGGTGACACCCGGCGACAACCTGGTGACCGACCTCGTGAACTTGCAGGCTGCCGGCGAAAAAATCTCAGACCACGAGATCGCCTCGTTCCTTTACAGCCTGCTCTTTGCCGGACACGAGACCACGACCACGCTCATCTCTAATGCCGTGCGCCAGTTGCTCATTCACCGCGAAGCCTGGGAGCAGATTTCGACCGACCCCGCAAAGATCCCCGGCGCCATTGAAGAAATTCTGCGCACCGCGGGAAGCATTGTGGCCTGGCGTCGCACCGCCGAGAAAGACGGCGTTGTGGGGGGAGTGGACATCCCCAAAGGCTCCAAGCTGCTACTCGTCATGGGTGCCGCCAACCGCGACGGAAGCCAGTTTGTCGATCCCGACAAGTTCGACATCGAGCGCGCCAACGCGCGTACCCACCTGTCGTTCGGATTCGGCATTCACTACTGCATCGGCAACATGCTCGGAAAGCTTCAGGTGCGCGTTGCGCTCGAGCAGCTCACCAAGAAGTTGCCCAGCCTGCGCGTGACCAAAGGCGAAGACATCGAGTTTGGTGACAACCTCTCGTTCCGTGTTCCCCTTGCCGTACCCGTGACCTGGTAACAACGGGTCCTCCCCCCTTCCCGACTCATCAAAAAGGAAAGCAATGTCGCTTTACACCTTCCCCTTTGACAGCACCGAAAAGCCCGAGCACGATCGCCTCGGCGGCAAGTGCACCTCGCTGGTCATCATGACGAGTGCTGGCATGCCTGTGCCTCCCGGATTCGCGGTGACCACCGACGCGTTCGAGGCCGTGATGAACCAGACCACGCTGCACGATCAGATTGCCGGCCACCTCAAGGGTTTGAACTACGACAGCCCCGACGACATCGATCGTCAGGCCACCTTGATTCGCGAGCTCATCCTCACGCAGGAGGTTCCGGATGCCGTGCGCGACGAAGTGGTGACCGCGTACCACGCGCTCATGAAGCTCTGTGGTGGCGAGGTTGCCGTGGCCGTGCGCTCGAGCGCCACCGCCGAAGACCTGCCGGACGCCTCGTTCGCCGGACAGCAGGACACGTACCTCTGGATTGAGGGCGAGCACAACGTAATGCAGAAGATTCGCGAGTGCTGGGCCAGTCTCTACACGGCCCGCGCCATCAGCTACCGCGAAGCCAACAAGATTCCGAGCGAAGGCCTCTCCATCTCGGTGGCCGTTCAGAAGATGGTGAACTCACACGCTTCGGGTGTGGCCATGACCATCGACCCGGCCAACGGTGACCGCACCAAGATCGTGATCGACTCCTCGTGGGGCCTGGGCGAAATGGTTGTCTCGGGCGAAGTGACCCCCGACAACTTTGTGGTCGACAAGGTCATGCTCGTGGTGGTCAACCGAATCATCAGCGACAAGCACGAGGAGCTGGTTCCCACGGGTCGCGGCGGAATCGTTCGTCGAGAGGTTGATGAAGCCCGACGCAACGCGCCCAGCATGTCGGAAGACCAAGTTATTGCCGTGGCCAAGCTGGCTAAGGCCGCCGAGAAGCACTACGGCTCGGTGCAAGACGTCGAGTGGGCGATCGATGCCGATCTGCCCGACGGCAGCAACGTTCTTCTCCTGCAAAGCCGCCCCGAAACGGTGTGGTCGCAGAAGAAGACTGAGGTCAAAGTGTCCTCACCCGGTGCTGGCATTGAAGCCATTACCAAGTCAATGCTCGGTTCGATGAACCTGAGCAAAGACAAGTAACACCGCACACCCAACCCGAGAAACACATTGCACTAACCCACAGCACCACCGCACAGCACCACCCCATCGCAATATCCCAACGCAATACCCCTCATTTATTTCATTCAAGAGAAGAGAAAGGCCGAGCAATGTCGCCACGCGCCGCAAAGAGCTTCCCGTCTCCTTACGACACCAAGACCCCCAAAGGTGCCGAGGGATGGCAGGGGCTCTACCCCTACAACCTGATTTTTCAGGAGAACCTGCGCAAGCAGGAAGAAGCCAAGTTCTGGTTCTGTGACAGCCAGCACTGGCCCAACGTGTTCAAGCCCTTCGAGGTCATCGGCGTTGAGTACGCCAGCCGTTGCCTCGGTGCTTACAACACGCGCCACTACATCATTCCCCCCGCCAACGGCATCGACTTCCGTATCCACCTCGGATACAACTACTTCAGCCCTGTGGCTGTTGCGCCGGAGCTCATTGGCGACCGCGTTCCTCACTTCATGGAGCGTGCCGGTCACTACTTCCAGAACTGGGCCTCGCTGCTCGAGAACTGGAAGAAGGATGTTCTCAAGAACATCGCCGAGATCAACGCGATCAACTTCGAGAAGCTTCCTGAGATGGTCTCCCTCGAAGACGTCAAGGGCGGAAAGGGACAGGACCCCTCGGTTCAGCTCTTTGACGACTACGACCGTTTGATCAGCCTCGCCTACAAGAACTGGGAGCGTCACTTCGAGTTCCTCAACCTGGGCTACGTGGCGTACCTCGACTTCTTTGGTTTCTGCAAGGAAGCGTTCCCCGGTATTCCCGACCTCGCCATCGCCAAGATGGTTATGGGTGTGGACTCGGTTCTGTTCCGTCCCGACGACGAGCTCAAGGGACTCGCCGAGAAGGCTGTGAAGCTCGACCTCACCGCCCACTTTGTTGCGGGCAAGAGTGCCGCGCAGATCCTCGACGCCGTCAAGGGTGCGCCCAAGGGTGCCGAGTGGATCAAGGCCTGGGAAGAAGCACAGGACCCGTGGTTCAACTACACCTCGGGCAACGGCTTCTACGGAACCGACGAGTACTGGTGCGACAACCTCGACCTGCCCATGGGCTACACGGTCGACTACGTTGCCCGTGCCGCCAAGGGCGAGCGTCTGCACCGCCCGAAGGACGAGCTCCACGTGGAGCGCGACCGCATTGTCAGCGAGTACGCCGACGCTCTCGATGGAGAAGCCAAGGAAACCTTCAACGGTAAGTTGGGCCTCGCACGCGCGGTCTACCCCTACGTTGAAGACCACAACTTCTACATCGAGCACTGGACCATGGGCGTCTTCTGGCGCAAGGTTCGTCAGCTCGGTCAGTTGCTGGCAGACGAGGGATTCTGGGGCAAGGCCACAGACATCCTCTACCTGTCGCGCGACGAGGTTCGCCCCGTTCTGTTCGACTACGCCAACGGATGGGCTGTCGGCACGCCGGCAATCGGCCCCTCGTACTGGCCTCAGGAGATCGCGCGCCGCACCAAGATCATTGCTGCACTCGAGACGCAGCGCCCCGCGCCCGCGTTCAACGAGCCGCCGGCAGAGATCAACGAGCCCTTCACCGTCATGCTCTGGGGAATCACCACAGAGCAGGTTCAGCAGTGGCTGGGCGCCGACGAGTCGGGCAAGGGTGGGCTCAAGGGTATGGCCGCCTCGGGTGGTGTTGTCGAGGGTATTGCCCGCGTCATCACGAGCCCCGACCAGCTGGGCGAACTGAAGCAGGGCGAGATTCTCGTTGCTCCGGTTACCAACCCGAGCTGGGGCCCCGTGTTCGGAAAGATCAGCGCAACCGTTACCGACATCGGCGGCATGATGAGCCACGCGGCCATCGTGTGCCGTGAGTACGGTCTGCCCGCTGTGACCGGAACCGGTAAGGCCTCGACCACGATCAAGACGGGCATGAAGCTCCGTGTTGATGGTAACCAGGGCACGGTCGAGATCCTCAAGTAGGACCTCCCCACCTCAACAGATGAAAAACGTATCCCGCTCCCCGATCAATCACCTCGGACGCGAAGTAAGCCACCTGATTCCGGCTTACGACGATGTAATCGGAATGATTTCGATGGGGGAGCGGGATACGCTCATTTGGCAGCTCGCCACGCCCTACCTGCAAACCCGCGACAACGATGCCCACACGCTGTACTCCTATGGCATCGCGCGTCAGTTGTTGCGTCACATTCCCCAGGCCCACGAGCACATCGTGTTGCCCGCCATTATTTTGCACGACACCGGTTGGTCAACCGTCGACGAGTACGACGCGTTTCAGGCCATTGCGCCGGACCGCGATGGTTCCTACGACTGGGCCGTCTTTCAGCACGAGAAGGAGGGCGCGCGTATCGCGCGCGAAATTCTCACCGAGGCGGGAATCCCGGCGGCCGATATCGACGAAATCTGCGAGATCATCGACGGCCACGACACTCGTCTGACCGCGTTGAGCCTCAACGACAAGCTCGTCAAAGACTCCGACAAGGTGTGGCGCGTCACCCCGCACGGCACCGATGTGGCCATGCCGCGGTTCGGCCTGAATCGCGAGGAGTCCCTGCGCATCAATAGCTACCGCGCCTACGACGTCTTGTTTACCGACGAGGCCAAGAACATGTCCCTGGCGCTGATGGCCGTGGAGTGCATGGACCTCAGCCCCCAAATGATGGAACTTCGTGAGAACGGACGCCTCAATGACTGACACCACTCAATTTGCCGGCAAGACCGTGATCGTTACCGGCGCTGCCGGCGGTCTGGGCCGCGCCTTTGCCGAGGGCTTTGCTGCCCGCGGAGCCAACATCGTTGTGGCCGACATGAACGAGGCCGGCGCTCAGGAGACCGTCGCTCTCGTGGAGAAAACCGGAGCCAAAGCTATTGCCGTCACCACCAACGTGACCGAGAAGGCATCTACCGATGCCCTCATGGACGCCGCCCTCGCGGCCTTCGGCTCCATCGACGTGGTGATCAACAACGCGGCCCTGTACGCCACCATCAATCGCGCGCCCTTCTACGAACTTGACCCCGACGAGTGGGATCGCGTGATGGCCGTCAACGTCAAGGGAGCCTGGCTCGTGGCTGCCTCGGCTTTTCCCAAGATGACCCAGGCCACCGGCCGCATCATCAACATCGCCTCGGCCACTGTTTTTAGCGGGTCGCCCCTCTGGATGCACTACGTGGCATCCAAGGGAGCCATGATTGGCATGACCCGGGTGATGGCGCGCGAGGTGGGCAAGACCGGCGTGACCGTGAACGCGATTGC
>DBCH01000066.1:0-4850 GCA_002292955.1 Microbacteriaceae bacterium UBA963
GCTTCCTTCACACGGAAGAGGTCATCGGTTCGAGTCCGGTATCGCCCACCATGACAAACCTAAGTCAGGATTGGCGCCCTTCGATGGCGTAACCCTCTTCACCGTGCATCACACTGTCGATACCGGCAAGCTCGTCTTCATTCTTGATCCGGAAGCCCATGGTCTTCTCAATGATCCAGCCGATGATTAGGCTCATGACGAAGGAGAACGCCAGCACAACCCCGGCACCGAGTGCCTGCCTACCCAACTGCTCGAAGCTGCCGGAGAAGATCAGCCCCACGTCTGCCGCAAAGAAGCCGATGTAGAGCGTTCCGATAATTCCACCGAAGAGGTGGATTCCCACCACATCGAGTGAGTCGTCGAAGCCCCACTTGAACTTGAGCTCAATGGCCAAGGCGCAGAGCACACCGGCGATGAGGCCCAGGAGGAGGGCCCAGCCGGGTGTCAGAACGGCACACGCGGGGGTAATGGCCACAAGGCCCGTGACAGCACCAGAAGCGGCGCCGACCGCAGTGGCCTTGCCGTCCTTAATGCGTTCGACAAGCAACCAGCCAATCACGGCCGCCGCGGGGGCGGCAATCGTGTTGATGAACGCGAGCGCGGCAATACCGTCGGCGGCCAACTCGGAACCGGCGTTGAAACCGAACCAGCCGAACCACAGCAGGCCAGCACCCAAGAGAACCAGAGGCACGTTGTGCGGCTTGCTCACGCCCTTGGCGAACCCGATGCGCTTTCCGAGGACAATGGCGAGTGCCAGGCCAGCAGCCCCGGCCGCAATGTGCACCGCGGTACCACCGGCAAAGTCAATGACACCAAGGTTGTAAACGATCCAGCCGCCATCCACAATCTTGCCGTCGACAACCGTGAAGTTGAACACCCAGTTAGCGACCGGGAAGTAGACGATGGTCGCCCAGATTCCCGCAAAGACAAGCCACGCTCCAAAGCGAGCACGGTCAGCGATGGCTCCCGAAATAAGGGCCACCGTGATGATCGCGAAGCCACCCTGGAAGGCAGCAAACGCGAGTGGCGGATAAGTAGCGCCCTCGGGAACAGTGAGAAGGCCCTCGAGGCCAATGTTGGCCGTATCGATGCCGAACACACCGTCAATGCCAATGAACGTCTCGGTTCCCCCGTTGGAGAATGCAATCGCGTAGCCGTAGAAGATCCACAGCACACCGATGAGTGCGAGTGAGCCAAAGCTCAGCATCATCATGCTGACCACACTCTTGGTCTTGACGAGCCCGCCGTAGAAGAACGCGAGCGCCGGCGTCATCAGTAAGACCAACGCAGCACTAATCAAGATAAACGCGGTTTGTCCCTGATCCATGTCAACCTCATCCCGTATGTGTCAGACGACTAGGCAGGCGTCGTCCGACGTGATGAATTGAGTGTGGCCGCTCGCTGTTTCCGAAAATCGTTGCGTTCGTTTCGACAGAGTTACAAAGCGGGACGGCGTGTGTCGATCGTGTTACGCCCACAGCCACGTGAGCCGTGTTGACTCGGCGATACGCCCTAGCTGTTGGTGAGTGCGATGAGACGCGACATGCAACGGAGGTACTTCTTGCGGTATCCCCCGTTGATCATGTCGCCGCCAAAAATCTCACTGAGGGGAGCACCGGAAGACCGAACGGGAATCTGGGCGTCGTAGACCCGGTCGATGAACGCCACAATGCGCAACGCATCGGTTTGGTTGCTCAGAACGTGAACCCCGGTCACAGCAATTGCGTCGATGCCCTCAATCATGCGAACGTACGTTGACGGGTGCACCGTGGCGAGATGAGCCAGCAGATCATCGAAGGCATCGACCGTCACGCTCTCACCGCGGTCTCGAGCCGAGTCAACGTATTTCTCCAAGTCCGCGGGAGAAAGCACGGCTGCTGAACCCACGGCCGTCCTCTTGCGGTAGTCGGTGCCGTCGATTCGAACCGTTTCGAAGTGTGCCGCCAACGCCTGGATCTCGCGAAGAAAGTCAGCGGCCGCAAATCGTCCCTCACCGAGTGCGTGGGGCGGGGTGTTGCTCGTCGCGGCCACCCGAGTTCCGGTTGACACGAGTTCACCGAGTAGGCGGGTCATCACCATGGTGTCACCCGGATCGTCGAGCTCGAACTCATCGATGCAAATCAGGCTCGAACCTCGAAGCGCTTCAACGGCTGTCGCGTAGCCGAGTGCTCCCACCAGCGAGGTGTACTGCAGGAACGTTCCAAAGTACTTCTTGCGACCCGGCGCGGCATGCCACAGCGCCGCGAGAAGGTGGGTCTTACCCACGCCGAAGCCACCGTCGAGATAGACGCCTGGGCGGACATCCTCAGATTTCTGTTTCCGCCCAAAGAGCTTGCCCGGGGTGGCTGCAGTCGACGCACTCGCAAAGCCTTCAAGAAGGTCTCGTGCGTGGACTTGAGAGGGGAAGTCATCGTCGGGAATGTACGACGCAAACGACGCCTGAGCAAACTGCTGTGGTGGCACGAGGTTGGCCACGATGTCAGCCGCGCTGAGCGACGGCGAACGCTCACAGAGGGCGGTTACGGCTACCGTCATGGAACGGGGGCGTCCTTCGTTTCGGATTGTTTCGGGCACATTAGGCGAACCACGCGGTGCGCTCGTAGTCTGAAGACAACACCCAGACTAGTGCGCTGTACTGGACAACAAATTCTCGGCGTAAGGATGACTCATGACGATTCCCATTGACACCACCCCAAAGTTTCAGGCTTACGCACATCCCGAGGTCATCGTCAGCACCGAATGGCTTGCTGAAAACTTGGGCACACCAGGCCTTGTCGTGGTTGAGTCCGACGAAGACGTGTTGCTCTATGAGGTCGGCCACATCGCGGGGGCAGTAAAAATTGACTGGCACACCGACCTGAACGATGCCGTCGTTCGTGACTACATCGACGGCCACGGTTTTCAGGCGCTGATGAACCGACACGGCATATCCCGTGACGACACGGTTGTGATCTACGGCGATAACAAGAACTGGTGGGCAACGTACGCCTTGTGGGTGTTCAAGCTTTTTGGTCACCCCGACGTGCGTCTCCTCGACGGAGGCCGCGAAAAGTGGATTGCCGAAGGGCGCGAAATCACCACCGACGTTGCTCCGGTAGCCACAGGCTCCTATCCGCTGGTGACACGCAACGACGAAACGATTCGAGCGTTCCGCGATGATGTGGTTGCTCACCTGGGCAAGCCGCTCATCGACGTTCGCTCGCCAGAGGAGTATTCGGGCGAACGCACGCACATGCCCAACTACCCACAGGAGGGCGCACTACGTGGCGGACACATACCCGGAGCACTCAGTGTGCCCTGGGCCCGTGCGGTTGCCGAGGATGGCACATACAAGTCCCGGGCCGAACTCGACGCGCTGTACCTCAACGACGCCGGTCTGAACAAGGGTGACGACGTCATTGCCTACTGTCGGATCGGTGAGCGCTCATCGCACTCCTGGTTTGCCCTGAAGTATCTGCTCGGCTTTGAAACGGTGCGCAACTACGACGGTTCCTGGACAGAGTGGGGCAGCCTCGTGCGGGCACCCATTGCCGTCGGAGCCGAACCGGGTCGCGCATAGTTCGCCACCACGCACCACAAGCACGAACACTCTGGTTGACTGTGGTGCGATGACTGATTTAACTCCCCCGGCGCTGAGAGATACGCGTGACGGTTTTCTCGAACTCGACGAGAGGTCACGGCTCGAGTTTTTGCTGGAATTCGCCAACGATCTTCCGCCACTGCCGGCGCACTATGCCGAACACGAGGATGAACTCGAACGGGTAGAAGAGTGCCAGTCGCCCGTGTTCATCATTGTGGACGTCGACAACGACGTCGTGACCGTGCACGCCACAGCTCCCCTCGAAGCGCCCACCACACGTGGATTTGCGTCCATTTTGGTGCACGGCCTCACGGGGCTGTCGAGTCACGCTGTTATTGAGTGTCCCGAAGATTTTCCCCTCACCCTCGGGCTCACCAAGATCGTCTCGCCGCTTCGTCTGCGCGGACTCTCGGGAATGCTGTGGCGCATCAAACGCCAGGTTGCCGAGAAGTCAGCGTCCGGGTAGTGAGCCGAGTCAGGCATGGCCGCACGCGATGATCTGACGAGTCCGTACTCGTGGCCCGCAGCGTTTTGGTTGCGGGCAAACCTTGTGGCCTCAGGCTCAGGCGAAACCGTGGGTGCGTCGGGCACGTCAATAGATCTCACGAGCGGCGAAGACCGAGACCTGCTTCGGCTGATTAGACAAGACTGCGACGCACTCATCGTTGGCGCGGCAAGCATTCGAGCAGAGGGGTGGCATCTACCACCGCACGGCCACACGCACGTTGTGTCGCGTGGTTCGACTCTCCCATGGGATTCGTGCCCGGACGCCCCTCGGGTGACGGAATGGCAGGGCCAAGACGGTGAAACGCTTCCGATGCTGCTATCGCGCGTCGTGGCCCATCTGGCGGCCACCGGCTCAACGTCAATTCTTTGCGAGGGAGGCCTCGCTACTGTTCGTGCGCTCGCAGAGGTGAATCGCCTCGACGAGTTGTGCCTCACCGTCTCGAGTACTCGTCGCGCTGATATTGATCGGGCCCTGCAGGGCATCTTGCCGAACGCCACAGGTTGGTCTCTGGCCAACCTGAGGGAGGCTGATGACGGGTCAACAATTTTCTCAATCTGGCGGTGCGCCACAGGGGTGCACTCCTAACTGCGCACTAGGTTTTTTGACGTGAGCGATTTTGAGATGGCACCAGACGCCCCGGCCGAGTTTGTTCGCGCAGCCACATCGCTCATCGCGGCCACAGTTCGCGCGGAAGTTTCCGTCGAGAGCATTCCTTCACCGACACGAATCGCACCGAACAGCGTCGCCATATCCGGCGAGGTG
>DBCH01000066.1:4932-7512 GCA_002292955.1 Microbacteriaceae bacterium UBA963
CCCGATCAAATCGCCGCCTGGGGTGGAGCTTTTCGGATTGTCTGCTTTGCGCAGGCCCCCCTTGATTCCGATATCGCCCTCGATTCGATGCTGAGCGAGGTCACGTGGTCGTGGCTCACCGACGCATTGGCTGCCTCTGGCGCCGAATACGCGAACGCATCGGGAACCGCCACACGTGTTTTGTCCCGTGGTTTTGGGGAGCTGGCAGACCAAGGCGAATCTGCGCACATCGAGCTTCGTGCGTCGTGGTCACCCGGTGGCAACGACATGTCCGGCCACGTGCAGGCGTGGGCGACACTGCTGTGCATGCTTGCCGGGCTACCCCCCACATCAGATGCCGTGAGCATCGACGCCCACAAGCGGGAGCGTGGTTAGCGTTCACGTCATCACCAGTCGCGAAGAATTTGCGGCGGCGTGCGCGAGCTTGGCTGCTGGTCAGGGACCCCTCGCGATTGATGCCGAACGTGCGAGCGGATTCACGTATTCGCAACGCGCCTATCTGATTCAGATTCACAGGAGAGACGCAGGCACGTTCCTCTTTGACCCACCCGCCATTGGGGACATGAGCGAGCTCACGAACCTGGGCGAAGGCACCGAATGGGTTCTCCACGCGGCCAGCCAAGACCTCGCTTGTCTTCGAGAGGTGGGCATTGCTCCGCAGCGCATTTTCGATACCGAACTCTCGGCACGCCTCCTCGGGCTTGAGCGCGTGGGATTAGGGCCCGTGATGGCCCAACTGCTCGACGTTCACCTGGCCAAAGAGCACTCCGCTGTGGATTGGTCTACTCGCCCACTTCCCGACCCGTGGTTGACCTACGCCGTTGACGACGTGGAGCGCCTCGTCGACCTGCGCGACGTCCTCGCCGGGCTTTTGATCGAGAGCGAGAAGATGGATTTCGCGCTCGAGGAATTCGAGGCAGTCCGCCTCCGGCCAGAGAAGTTGCCGAGCGAGGAACCGTGGCGTCGGCTATCGGGAATGCACGTGCTCCGGCATGCGCAGCAACTCGCGGTGGCACGATCCCTATGGCTGAGCCGGGATGAGCTTGCCCGAGAACGTGACATCTCTCCCGGCCGCCTTATTCCGGATGCCGCCATTGTCGCTGCGGCCGGCGCCAAACTCGCGAGCCAGTCTGACCTTGCCCGCCTTAAGACGTTCACGGGTCGGGCATCCCGACCAGAACTCTCTCGGTGGTGGAGTGCCGTCGAGCGAGGCCAAGCGGCTCAAGACCTCCCCGCGCTGCGCGTGCCGAGCGACACCATTCCCCACCAGCGGTCGTGGGCAGAGAAGAACCCTCTCGCGGCACTTCGCCTCGCCGCCACGCGCGAACGTGTGACCGAGCTGGCAGAGAACATGGGCATGCCGGTTGAGAATCTTGTTTCTCCCGGACCTCTGCGCGAGGTGTGCTGGGCGCCGCCTCAGGACCAGTCCACGGAAGCCCTTCATGACGCGCTCATGAGCGAGGGGTTGCGCGAATGGCAGGCCGTGCGCGTCGCTCCCCTCCTCGCCGACGCTTTCGCTCTCGCGGTCGCCCAGTTCGAGGCTTCTGAAACAACTGCCTCCGATACCGGCCCAGTTCCGCCGGGACCCGACGAGACAACCGGACGGATTGCGCCGTAGGCTAGGGAACGCCAAACAAAGGAGTTCTCATGGCTGCTGGAAATCGGGTCTCATTCATCGATGGCGTTCGCTCCCCGTTCGGTCGGGCCGGCGAAAAGGGCGTTTATTGGACAACTCGCGCCGACGACATCATGGTCAAGACTGTGGTTGGTCTACTCGAGCGCAACCCCAATGTTCCCCCCGAAGCCATTGACGAGGTGGCTCTCGCGGCTGCCACCCAAGCAGGAGACCAGGGTCTCGTCCTTGGCCGTTCCGTGGGTATTCTTGCCGGCCTTCCGCTGAGTGTGCCCGGATTCGCCATTGACCGTTGGTGTGCGGGCGCGATGACGGCCGCGACCACCGTTGCCGGTGGAATTGCGATGGGCGCCTATGACATCGCGATCGCCGGTGGAGTCGAGCACATGGGACACCACCCGATTGGTGCGGGCCTCGAACCCAATCCCCGATTCATCTCAGAGAAGCTCGTTGATCCTGCAGCGTTGAGCATGGGCGAAACCGCAGAACGTTTGCACGATCGCTTCCCCCAATTGACCAAGGATCGCGCAGATCGATTCTCCGTAGCGAGCCAAGCAAAGGCCGAAGCCGCCTATCAGGCCGGCCACATTCAGGCAGACATCGTGTCGGTATCTGCTTCCGGAGCAGCCGGCTGGACCGTCGTCGACACCGATGAAACACGACGACCCGGCACAAACATGGAGGGCCTCGCGGACCTCAAGACACCCTTTCGACCTCACGGCCGGGTGACGGCGGGCAACGCGTCAGGCCTCACCGACGGCGCCACCGCGTGCATCCTCGCGAGTGACGCCGCTGTCTCCGCCTACGGACTCACGCCAAAGATGCACCTCGTTTCCTACGCCTTCGCTGGCGTCGCGCCCGAGGTCATGGGCATCGGGCCCATTCCGTCCACTGAGAAGGCCCTCAGCAAGGCCGGACTGACAATGGATGACATTGGCTTGATCGAA
>DBCH01000078.1 GCA_002292955.1 Microbacteriaceae bacterium UBA963
ACAAGGCGCTCGAGATGTTCGAGCCCGTGCTGGGTTTTGAGGTGCACGTCGAACTCAACACGAAGACCAAGATGTTCTCGTCGGCCCCGAATGAGTTTGGTGGCGAGCCCAACTCCAACGTCACGCCCGTGTGCCTGGGGCTGCCCGGGTCCTTGCCGGTGGTCAACGAGCAGGCCGTGCGCTACTCCATCAGCCTGGGTCTCGCGCTCGGCTGCTCAATCGCGCCCTCGTCGCGGTTTGCGCGCAAGAACTACTTCTATCCCGACCTCGCCAAGAACTATCAGATCTCGCAGTACGACGAGCCCATCGCGTTTGAGGGCAAGGTCGACGTTGAGCTGGCCGACGGCCGCATCGTGTCGGTCGACATTGAGCGTGCCCACATGGAAGAAGACGCCGGCAAGCTCACCCACGTGGGTGGTGCCACCGGTCGCATCCAGGGCGCCGAGTACTCGCTCGTCGACTACAACCGCGCCGGTGTTCCGCTCGTTGAAATTGTGACCAAGGTCATTTACGGCGCCGAGGCCGACGCTCCCGAACTCGCCAAAGCGTACGTGGCCACCATCCGCGACATCGTGGTGGCACTCGGCATTTCGGATGCCCGCATGGAGCGCGGCAACCTTCGCTGTGACGCCAACGTGTCGTTGCGTCCTCGCGGCCAGGAGAAACTGGGCACGCGCACCGAGACGAAGAACGTGAACTCACTGCGATCGGTGGAACGTGCGGTGCGCTACGAGATCCAGCGCCAGGCTCAGATTCTGAGCGAGGGTGGCACCATCATCCAAGAGACGCGCCACTGGCACGAAGACACCGGAGCCACCTCGGCCGGTCGTCCCAAGTCGGACGCCGATGACTACCGCTACTTCCCCGAGCCGGACCTGCTTCCCGTGGAGCCGTCGGTCGAGCTCATCGAAGAACTTCGGGCCGCGCTGCCCGAGCAACCGGCCGAGCGCAAACGCCGACTCAAGGCCGAATGGGGCTTCACTGACTTGGAATTCCAGGACGTGGTGAACTCCGGCTTACTCAGCGAACTCGTTGCCACGGTCTCTGCCGGCGCGTCGCCTCAGGCCGCCCGCAAGTGGTGGACCGGCGAGATCGCGCGCATTGCCAACGCGGCCGACCGCGAGCCCACCGAGCTCATCACGGGCGCTCAGGTGGCCGAAGTGCAGTTGCTCGTCGACGAGGGTGTGCTCAACGACCGCATGGCTCGGCAAGTTCTCGAGGCCGTCATTGCCGGAGAGGGAACAGCGCGCGAAATCGTCGACGCCAAGGGCCTCGCCGTGGTCAGCGACGACGGCGCCCTCATCGCGGCCATCGACC
Organism: Microbacteriaceae bacterium UBA963; assembly: GCA_002292955.1. Classification (GTDB taxonomy): domain Bacteria; phylum Actinomycetota; class Actinomycetes; order Actinomycetales; family Microbacteriaceae; genus UBA963. The sequence continues at coordinate 1,318 of DBCH01000078.1, forward strand.
AAGCACTCGCCTCCCAGCCCGACGTGCTCGAAAAAATCCGCGAAGGCAAGGTTCAGGCCGCCGGCGCGGTCATCGGTGCCGTCATGCAGGCCATGCAGGGCAAGGCCGATGCCGCTCGCGTGCGCGAACTCGTTCTCGAGCGGGCGCAGGCCTAGTCCCCGCTAACTTGCACTCACCCGTGCGAGTGCCATACTAAAAACACCTCATAAAAGAAAGACACACGATGCGCGTTTTCATCTTTGTCCTCAGCATGGTTCTCTTCTTGGCCAGCTGGTACGTCATGGCTCAGGCCTTCAATGTGCCCGGCTACGAGGGTCTCGTGTTCACCGGTGGCATCGTCCTCTTCACCCTGTCCATCATGATTCCGTTCATGGCCCGCGGGCGTCGTCGCTCATAACTCTGGCCTCACAGACGACGAAACCCGGATCAATGGCGATTCGGGTTTTCGTTTGTCGACGACGTCGGAATTTCGGCCAATTACTGCGCGGTGTAACCGCCATCGACCAGGTAGTACGCGCCGGTGAGGAAGCTCGCGCGGTCCGAGAGTAGGAAGCAGACCAGCGCCGAGACCTCTTCGGGCTCGCCGAGGCGACCCATGGGGTGGCTCGCGGCCAGAACCGGCAGCGCTTCATCGGGCAGGTTGTCGAGCAGGGGAGTCTTGATGAAGGCCGGGCCGACAGCGTTGACGCGGATGCCGTCCTTGGCGTACTCGAGCGCCGTGTTCTTGGTGAGGCCCACCACGCCGTGTTTGGCGGCCACGTAGCCCGTGGGCACGCCCAAGGCGCCCACCGAACCCAGAATCGACGACATGTTGACGATGGCACCGCCACCGCTCTTGAGCATGGCGGGAATCTGATGACGCAGGCCGTAGGCCACTCCGCTCAGGTTTACCGCAATCATGTGATCCCACTGCGCCAGGTCCATGGCGCCCATGAGGTCGGCCTGATCACCGATGCCGGCATTGTTGACGGCGAGTGTCAGCTTGCCGAATTCCGTGATGGCCGCACTTACGGCGGCCTCGTGATCAGCCACAACGGTGGTGTCGTGCTTCACGGCGATGGCCTTACCGCCGGCGGCAACAATTCCGTCGGCCACCGCTGTTGCCGTGGCAAGGTTGAGGTCGGAAACCACCACGGCGGCTCCGCCCGCGGCGAGCTCTCGCGCAATGGTTGCGCCGAGTCCCTGTCCGCCTCCGGTAACCAGGGCAACGTGTCCGTCAAATGCGTTCATGAGGGTGTCCTTCGAGTTGGGTTAAGCGTCGGCTTGCTTGAGCAGGTCAATTAGTTCGAACATATTCGAGATCACAAGTTCGGGCTTTATCTCGGGCGCACACGATGCGGCATCCTCTGCACTGCTCGTGCCGGTCGTTACGAGCCCTGCAACCGCGCCGCCCTGGCGCGCCATCTTGGATTCGAGCATGATGTCGTCACCAATCACGAGGATGTCGGAGGCGGGATGTCCCAAGTACTCGGAGATGATCTCCATCGAGTAGTGCGACGGCTTGCCGAGCACCTCGCGCTTCTGGCCGGAAACATATTCGAGGCCAGAGGCGATAAATCCGGAAACACCCACGTTCAACCGGTGTTGCGAAGCAAAGAAAGGAACGTCGCTCGCGCAGTAGAGCTCAGCCCCGGCAAGCAGCGCTTCGGCGGCAATCTGCAGTTTGGCGCGACCAAAGTCGGTATCCCATCCCACCATCACGGCCTTGGTATCGAACTTCTCGCCGGCAATCGCCCTGTCGAGATCGACCACGTTGACGTCGCGCTTGATGAAGTCGTCAAGGATGCCGGCTCCACCAAACACCATCACCTGCTCGGTCGGGAACTTGCGCTTCAACACGGTGGCCGCCACAACCGCAGGCGTAAAGACCTCCTCGTCGCTCACCTCGATTCCCATCGAACGCAGGTGTGCGGCGACGTCGCGAGGCGGTTGAGCCGTGCCATTCGTAAACACGCACACAGCGCGACCGCTGTCACGCACGTACTGCAGGGCTTCGATGGCCCCCTCGAGTACGCGGCCGTCTTGCCCAGCGGGTCCGTCGGAGATGACGAGACAGCCGTCGATGTCGAACATCACACCCTTGACCTGGGCGAGACGATCGGTAAGTGTGGCCACAGCCATAGTTAGTTCCCTTCAGAGGTGCGGCGAAGCGAGACGCTTTCGCCAGCGAAGTTGACCGCAATCGAGCGCCACTTGGGCAGTTCGTTCACGGCGGTGATGAATTCCGACACGTTTGATGCGGTGCCAGCGGCGCCAGCGGACGACTTCTTGCCCGTCCACTTTGGTGCCGGGCCGGCCGCAAACATTGTGTCGACCTGGTCTTGGGGCAGAACCATGCGCAGCATGAGCTCTTCTTCGTCGAGTGGGCGCCCAAACTTCTCGGCATACTCGGCGTGGAGTTCTGTGAGTGATTTCTCCTCGGTGTGCACCTCGAGCTCAGCCGTGCGCGGCATGTCGGCCACCCGCTGCAGAATGTCCGGATTGATCGGACCCTCGGGTGTGCCAAAGTGACCCAGCACGAAGCGCAAGACCTCGTCGGGGATGCGCGAGTAGCGTTCTTGGCCACTCTTGAGCGCGAGCACGTTCATGAGCGCCTGGCTGCCCACGAACTGGCTAAAGGGGGTCACCATGATGGGATAGCCCAGGTCGGAGCGCACGCGCGAGGCCTCGGCCATCACGGCAGGCAGTTCGTTGATCATGCCGATCTCGGTGAGCTGGCGCTTGAGCGTGCCAATCATGCCCCCGGGAACCTGGTGCACGTGAGTGCTGAGGTCATACTCGGTCGGTGCGCCCGGCTTGAGGCCCTGTGCCTTGGCAAAAGACCACAGCATCTCTGCGGCAGCGGCGGCGGCGTCGCGGTTCACGTCGACCGCGATCCCCATGGCGTCGAGGTTGCCCAGCAGGTTCTCGAGGCTCGGCTGGGCCGTGCCATTCGACAGCGGTCCGAGGCCGGTGTGCAGCACGTCCACGTCGAGCTGCGCCGCGGTGAGGTACAGCTGTGGCGCGGCTCCCGTGGTGCAGTGGCTGTGCAGTTCAAGAATCTTGGTTGCCGTGATCTGGCGCATGGGGGGAATCAGATCGCGCACGCGCTCATCGGTAAGAAGCCCGCCAGGGTCCTTGAGATAAATGATGTCGATGTTGGGATCGGCCGCGTAGGCGCGCGTGTTGGCGAGGTAGCGCTCATCGGTGTGCACGGGGCTC
>DBCH01000132.1 GCA_002292955.1 Microbacteriaceae bacterium UBA963
GTCACTCGTCGCGGCGTTAGCGGGGTGCGCCACGAACGACACAGAAACAGTCACGCCGAGTGCGATTCCGATAGCGGCCAAGGTCTTGCGCATCATTTGCTTGCCACCGCCACGTCTTTTTCAGCCCGCTGGCGCCAGAGTTCGAGGGTGTTGGCAAGAATCGAGTCGCGAGCCTCATTGACCTCGGCCGACGAAACAATGTTCTTCTCGACCGCGGCCTGAATATCGCCGGATGAAAGGATGACGGCGGCCAGAAGCACTCCGTCTGCGGTCACATTGTCGGGCAACTGATCGGTGAGGATATTGCCCGATTCAACGCCCGAGGGCAATGAGCACGCGGCAAGAGTGCCTGTGGCGATGCCAAGCGCGCCAACAGCCAAGAGGACCCCGGTCACAATCTTGCGCATCCCTACAGCGTAAGGGAGTGGCGTGTCAGCGGTCTCTCTGGAACGTCAAAGGTTTGACCAAGAATTTTTCAGGGCCCAACCCCATGTTCGCGAACGATTCCGCGATTCAGATGAGGTCGTCTAAACCAGGACGTCTAAACCAGCTCGTGACGCACCACGATGGCATCGCGGGCCGGGCCAACACCGATTGCGGAGAAACGTGCACCACTCATCGCCTCAAGCGCGAGCACGTACTTCTGCGCGTTGGCGGGGAGGTCGTCGAACGAGCGCGCTCCCGTGATGTCTTCCCTCCAGCCGGGGAAGTTTTCGTAAATCGGGGTGGCGTGATGAAAGTCGCTCTGATTCACGGGAACCTCATCAACCCGTGTGCCGTCGACGTCGTAGGCCACACAGACGGGAATCTGATCAAGGCCCGTCAGCACATCCAGCTTGGTCAGCACGAAGTCGGTCACACCGTTGATGCGCGTTGTGTAGCGCGCGATCGGGGCGTCGTACCAGCCGCACCGACGAGGGCGTCCGGTGGTGGTACCAAACTCGAAACCCTTGGAGCGCAGGTACTCGCCCGAATCATCGAACAGCTCGGTGGGGAAAGGTCCCGAGCCAACGCGCGTCGTGTACGCCTTGACCACGGCAATCACGCGGTCAACGCGGGTGGGTCCGATTCCCGATCCGGTGAGCGCACCGCCGCTGGTGGCATTCGACGACGTGACAAAGGGGTACGTTCCGTGGTCCACGTCGAGCATCGTGGCCTGTCCGCCCTCAAAAAGCACCGTCTTGTTGGCGTCGAGCGCGTTGTTGAGCTCGAGCGAGGTGTCACACACCATGGGGCGCAGGCGCTCTGCATATGACATGAGCTCGGTAACGACCTCATCGGCCGTGATGGCGCGGCGATTGTAAATCTTGACCAGTAGGTGATTCTTTACCTCGAGGGCGCTCTCCACCTTCTGGCGCAAGATTCCCTCGTCGAAGATGTCCTGCACGCGAATGCCCACGCGATTAATCTTGTCGGCGTAGGTGGGGCCGATTCCGCGGCCGGTAGTGCCAATCTGGCGCTTGCCCAGGAAGCGTTCGGTCACCTTGTCGAGCGTGCGGTGGTAGCTCGTGATGAGGTGCGCGTTGGCGCTCACGCGAAGCCGGGAGACGTCAATACCTCGAGACGCGAGAGCTGAAATTTCGCCAAAGAGCACCTCGAGATCAATGACCACGCCGTTCGAAATCACGGGCGTCACGCCGGGCCTGAGGATGCCCGAGGGCAACAGGTGCAGCGCATACTTTTCGTCGCCAATAACCACCGTGTGGCCGGCATTGTTACCGCCGTTGAACTTGACCACGTAGTCGATACGGCTGGCCAAGAGGTCGGTGGCCTTGCCCTTACCCTCGTCGCCCCACTGGGCGCCCACGAGAACGATTGCTGGCATGACGATTCCCCTCGTCGATGAATCGGCGAAGCGCAAGACGCAACCTGCCAGTACCTGATTCTATCTCGCTTGTCGCCGGTCGAGCTTGTCGAGGCCTGATTTCGACAAGCTCAATCGACGGCAGCGAGCTCAATCAACAAAGGCGTGCTGCAGTACCCACGAGTGCATGGTGACGGCGGCAGCGGCCGACGCATTGATGGATCGCGTCGATCCAAACTGCGTGATCTCGATGACATTGGTCGCCAGTGCAAGCGCTTCCGGTGACAAACCCGGTCCCTCTTGGCCAAAAAGCATGAGGCATTTCTCGGGCCACACAAACGTTTCGATGGGCACACAGCCGGGAACATTGTCGATAGCGAGCACGGGAATGTTGTTCTCCGCCGCCCACACACCCAGGTCTGCCACGGTTTCGTGATGCAGCACATGCTGGTATCGGTCGGTGACCATCGCGCCCCGTTTGTTCCAGCGCTTGCGCCCCACGATGTGCACGGTGGCCGCTCCGAACGCATTCGCGCTGCGCACGATCGACCCGATGTTCATGTCGTGCTGCCAGTTCTCAATGGCCACGTGAAACCCGTGTCGACGCGCATCGAGATCGGCCACAATCGCGTCCATGCGCCAGTACCGATACCGATCAATGACATTGCGGGTATCGCCATCGCGCAACAGTTCGGGATCAAACTCGGCACCCTGGGGCCACTCGCCCGCCCACGGGCCAACACCGGACGTACTCAACTCATGCGTCGGCGCAGGAATATGCTCGGGAGTGTCCACGTCTGAAATCTAGACCGCTCGACCCCTCCGGAAGGAATCCTGAAGCATCGTGTCTTACGCCATCGTGATTGATCAGCCCGGCGACTCGTCGGTTCTCAACTACCGCGAGGTGGCCGACCCTGTGGCCGGGCCCGGCGAAGTATTAATCCGCACCACGGCCATCGGCATCAACTACATCGACATTTACCACCGCGAGGGAAAGTACCCGGTTGACTACCCGTTTACCCCAGGCGCGGAGGCCGTGGGAACAATCGTGGCGCTCGGTGACGGTGTTACGGGGCTAGCCGTCGGCGACAGGATTGCCACCACCGAGGCCAAGCGGGCTTACGCCGAGCTGGTCGTGGTTCCCGCCGAGGGTGCGCTTCCCGTGCCCGCCGAACTCTCGGACGACGTTGCCGTTGCCCTGCCCCTGCAGGGCATGACCGCGCACTATCTGGTCAACTCCAGCTTCCCCCTCGAGGCAGGCCAGACGTGCATTGTTCACGCGGCCGCCGGTGGCGTGGGGCTGCTACTGACGCAGATGGCTAAAGCAAAGGGCGCGCGCGTCATCGCCACGGTGTCGACTCCCGAAAAGGAGATTCTGGCCCGCGAAGCCGGAGCCGATGTGGTGCTGGGATACGACGACTTTTCGGCACAGGCGCGAGAACTCACCGACGGCCTCGGCGTTCACGTGGTCTACGACGGCGTGGGCAAGACCACCTTTGATTCGTCACTCGCCGCGCTTCGGGTTCGGGGTGTTCTGGTGTCGTTCGGCTCGGCATCCGGTGCCGTGGCGCCTCTTGACGTGTCACGCTTAGCCCAGGGAGGTTCGCTCACCGTGACGCGGCCCACACTCTGGAGCTTTCTGCAAACACCCGAAGAGCGGGCCTGGCGCTGGGGCGAGGTGAGCGCGGCCGCAGCAAGCGGAAAACTGCACGTGCGGGTGGGAGCCGTCTTCCCGCTCAGCGATACCGCTGGCGCCCACGATGCTCTCACCGGTCGTCACACCACCGGCAAGGTTGTGCTGATTCCCTAGCGCCGTGTCCCAACGGGCGGCGTCAATAGTGGGCTACGCGAGGCCGAGGTCGGCGAGGCCTAGTGCCGCAAAGTACGGATACCCCGCAGACTCGATGCGCTCCTTGGCACCCGTGTTGCGATCCACCACGACGGCAACCGCCGCCACCGTCGCGCCCGCACGCTCGAGTGCCTCAATGGCGGCCAATGGCGAACCGCCGGTCGTCGACGTGTCCTCGAGCACAATCACGCGCTTGCCCGAAAGCTCGGGCCCTTCGACCTGTTTGCCCCGACCGTGGTCCTTCGGCTGCTTGCGCACCACGAACGCGTCGTAGGCAAGACCGCGCGCAACTCCTTGGTGCATAACGGCCGCGGCAATCGGGTCGGCGCCCATGGTGAGACCGCCCACAGCGGCGATGTCGGGGATGCCCGCAATCAGATCCAGCATCACCTGGCCGATGAGGGGCGCCACCACGTGGTCAAGGCTCACTCGGCGAAGGTCGACGTAGTAGGTGGCCTTCTGGCCGCTGGTGAGCGTGAAGTCTCCGTGAAAAACGGCGTCGCGCGTGATGTGTTCGATGAGCTCGTTGCGTGCGTCAGACATGAGCCCAGACTACCCGCGCCACGCACCGGCGGGCAGTAGCGTTGAGGCATGCGCATCGCCACCTGGAACGTGAACTCGATTCGCGCCCGGGTGGACCGCGTAGTTGATTACCTGCAGCGCGAGAACGTCGACGTGTTGTGCATGCAGGAGATCAAGTGCCGCGAAAATCAGTTTCCGATTGAGGCGTTCGAGGCGGCCGGTTATGAGGTCGCACTGCACGGACTCAACCAGTGGAATGGTGTCGCTATCGCATCGCGCCTTCCCATCGATGATGTGGCAATCGGCTTCGAGTCGATGCCCGGTTTTGGTCCGCTCGACGATGCTGGAAATCCGCCCTTAGAGGCACGAGCGATTGGTGCGACTATCGAGGGCCTGCGTCTGTGGAGCCTCTATGTGCCTAACGGCCGCGAGCTCGACAATCCGCACTATCCTTACAAACTCGAGTGGTTGGGCGGCCTTGCGCGCGACATGAGCGCCTGGATGGCCGCCAACCCGGATGAGCCGCTGGCCCTGCTTGGCGACTGGAACGTGGCTCCCTACGACCGAGACGTGTGGGACGTGGACCAGTTCGTGGGGTCTACCCACGTCTCACAGCCCGAGCGCGACGCCTTCTTCGCCTTCGAGTCGGCAGGGCTCACCGACGTGGTGCGCGAGCGAGTGCCCGAGGGCTACACCTACTGGGACTACAAGCAACTGCGGTTTCCTCGTAACGAGGGCATGCGCATCGACTTTATTCTTGCGAACAGCCCCTTTGCCGACCTCGTGAGTTCGGCGCACATTGCGCGCGACGAACGGAAAGGCGATGGACCGAGCGATCATGTTCCCGTTGTGGTCGATTTGGACTATGGTGACGAAGAAGACGACCGACCGATGATTTTTTAGGAGCTCGAATGAACACCACTCCCGCAGCGCCCGATTCTTCGACTCCCGATCCCTCAGCCCCCGCCGCGCCCGCGGCGCCCAAGAAGCGTGTGTCGCGCGGCACCGACATCGCCCTCACGATTGTCTTCTTGGTGCTTCAGGTTGCTCTGGTTTTCGCGCTCATCTTGCCGGCGCTCTTTCTTGTCATGGCTTCCTCGGGATGCTTCGAACCGTGCAACATTGACGTGGTGTCGGTCGGTTTCTATATCGCACTGCTTGGCCCCGGGGCAGTGTTTGTGGTCAACCTCATCCTGAGCCTTGTGTTCTTGGTGCAAAAGCGCACGACCTGGTTGTTGTCTTTGCTCGGTGGCGTGGCCAGCTTGCTCGTCTTCCTGCTCGGCGTGGCCGTGGTCTTCGTTCAGACCGGCTAGAGCGCGCGCTCTGGCATCGCCTAACGCCCGCGGAAGTTATCCATCGACGAGTAGACGTGAAACACCTTGTCGGCAATCACGTCAAAGGCGCGCTGAGGCAGCACGCCCTTGAGGAACTTCGACAGGTGCACGGTCCAGGGCAGCATCAACATGGGCTTGCCCGCACGCATGGCCTTCCACACGCGCGACACTACGTACTCGGGTGTCATCAGCGGGGTCATCAGGGGACCGCGAGCGCCGTCAAACATGCCCGTTGAGATGTATGTCGGCGCCACCGTCGTGAGTTTCACGTTGCCGTAACCCTCGCGTGTGAGTTCGAGGCGAACCGAATCTCCCCAGCCGATCAGTGCCCATTTGCTGGCGGCATACACACTCATCTTGGGGTTCGAAATGAGACCGGCAGCTGAGGCGATGTTCACGATCCGACACTCACGACCCGAGCCCATCATGCCGGCCAAGAACTCGTGCGTGGTAACCATGGGCGCCACGGTGTTGACCATCATGGTTGCCTCGGTGTGTGCCGCGTTATCGTGCTCCCAGAAGACGCCCCCGCGAACGATGCCCGCATTATTGATCAACACGTCAACGCCGCCGTGTTTGGCGATGACGCGCGCGGCAGCCTTCTCAATGGCCTCGCGCTTTGCGAGGTCGACAACCATGCCGTCCACCACAACTCCGGAAGGAGCACTGGCAGCGAGTTCGCGTGTTGTGTGCTCGAGGGCCTTCTTGTTGACGTCCCAGAGCACAACAACGCTCGCGCCCTCGTCCACGGCACGTTCGGCGTAAAGCCGGCCCATTCCCATGGCGGCGCCGGTAATCAGGAATCGGCTGCCGGCGACCTCACAGGTCATGAGTCGTGACTACTTCTCGCACTGGCAGCGGTCTGCCTCGGCGACGCCCTCGAGTGCTACTTCAATGTGCTCTCCACAGCCGTCCCAGGTGGGCTTGCCGCAGTTCTCACAGTCAATGCGCTTGCACATGTTGTGTTCCTTTCGTTGTTTTAGTGAGGAGCGAGCGCGGTGTGCACCCGTTTACGTGAATCCATGCCGGCGATCCACGTGAGGTATCCACCGTCTAGGTTATGGGCATCCTTGCCGTTCTGAAGCAAGATCTGTATGGCCGTGTGAGCTCGCTGGCCCACCCGGCAGTGCACGATCACCGCGCCGCTGGGCACCTCGTCCAGGCGAGCGCGCAACTCGTCGAGCGGGATGTTAACCGAACCGAGAATGGCCTGCTCGGCGTTCTCTGATTCCGTGCGCACATCGAGCACCGTCGCACCTGCGGCAACCCGTGCCTCGAGTTCGTGCCACTGCACACTCGGTGTGCGCTTGTGCCAGACGTTGTTGGCCACATAGCCAAGCAGGTTAACCGCATCCTTGGCCGAGCCAAACTGCGGGGCATAGGCCAACTCGATGTTCATCAGGTCGTCCACCGTGAGGCCAGCAAAGATCGCCGTGGCCAGCACGTCGATGCGCTTGTCAGCGCCGTCGGAACCCGTGGCCTGTGCGCCGAGAATCTTTCCCGTTTCGGGATGAAACAGCACCTTGAGCGCGAGCGTTTCGGATCCGGGATAGTAGCCGGCGTGCGAGCCGGGATGCGCATGCGCCACGAGGTAGTCGATTCCCGCGGCGCGTGCTCCCGTTTCGGACAAGCCGGTGATGGCCGCCACCATGCCGAAAGCCCCGATGATTCCGGTGCCCTGGCTGTCACGTTCGGGGGTATGCACACCGGCAATCACGTCGGCAACGGCACGACCGTGACGATTCGCTAGATTGGCCAACCAGATCATCTGATCGGCGCCCGTGAGCGCGCTGTGCTTCTGGGCAGCGTCACCCACAGCAAAGATGTGGGGGTCACTTGTGCGGTGTTGCGCATCGACCCAGATTCCTCCCGCTGTGCCCATGCGCAGGCCCGCCTGAGCGGCAAAGTCCGCGTCGGCCGTGACGCCAATGGCGGAGATGACAATGTCGGCGCTCAGGCGCTGACCGTCGTCGAGCACAACCTCTGTGGGGGTCACCTCGACGGCCGTGCGACCCAGGGCCAGCGTGATGCCGTTTGCCTCAAGGGTTGCCTGGAGCGGTTCGATCATCTCGGGGTCGAACTGCGGAAGCAGTGTCGCTGCCTGTTGCACCAGCGTGACGCCGAGTCCGCGATGGCGAAGATTTTCGGCCACTTCAACACCGATAAAGCCGCCGCCGAGAATGACCGCGGTCTGCGCTCCGGTGCCACTCACCGCGTCCTTGATGCGCACAGCGTCGGGAACGTCGCGGAGCGAGAGGGCTCGCTCGCCACCGGGAATCGTGAGCTGGCGGGGGCTTGCGCCGGGCGAAAGAATCAAGGCATCGTAAGTGTCGGTGAATTCCTTGCCCGTCAGAACATCAATTCCGACGACGGTCTTGTTCGCGGGATCAATCTGCACGATTCGCGAGTTCACGCGAACATCGAGACGAAACCGGCGCCAGAGCGAATCCGGGGTCTGCAGCAGCAGGCTCTCTTCCGCGTCGATCACGCCGCCAATGAAGTACGGGAGACCGCAGTTGGCGAACGAAACGTGCGGACCTTGTTCGTACACCGTAATCTCGGCGTGCTCATCGAGACGGCGTAACCGTGTTGCCGCCGACATTCCGCCGGCGACTCCGCCAATGATGATGGTCTTCACAGGGTCAACTTTCTCTGGGAGAGGCAATTGTTGGGGATGACGGCCTAGGCCATCGACATAAAAGCCTTTTCGAGGGCCACGCGGTTGACGTCACCCTCGGGGCCCGTGCCGCAGTGGGTCATGCCCGTGGCAATGATGCTGAAACCGGCTCGGTCAAGGGCCGTACTTGCAGCCGCCAGTTGCGTGAGAATTTCGGTGCAGTCGCGCCCTTCGTCAATCATGCGAACGAGGCCACCAATCTGACCCTGAACGCGCACCAAGCGGTTGCGCGCTTTTTTGAGTTCTTCTGCGGGGAGTTTCATGTTTTGCCTTCCGTTGGTGTAGAGTTACTATACCCTAGGGGGTATCGAAAGGAAACCATTAACTCATGAAGCGCATCATCACCGCACTCGCCATTACGGCAACGTTGGCCGCCAGTGGCCTTGCCCTCAGCGCCTGCGCACCAGGCGCAGCCAACCCGCCCATGGCCGCCGTTGACTTCACCGCAGACACAATCGTGATCGACGTGCGCACGCCGGAAGAGTTCGACAGCGGACACCTCGCCGGCGCCCTGAACATCAACTGGGAGAGCGCCGAGTTCATGCAGGCCGTTGACGTGCTCGACAAGTCAGCGAACTACGCGATTTACTGTCGCTCGGGCAACCGTTCAGCGCAGGCCATCGACATGATGGCGAGCATGGGATTCACCAACCTCACGAATCTCGGAAGCGTTGACGAGGCCGCGAAGGCCACCGGCATCGCTATCGTCAACGACTAGCAGCGCCCTCGGCTTTCATGGATTCTCGCGCGTGGGATGACCGCTACCGCTCCACGGACTCGGTCTGGTCACCCTCGCCAAATGAGTTCGTGAAGGAATACCTCTTCACGTTGCCGCCCGGTCGAATGGTCGACGTGGCGGGCGGAGAGGGGCGGCATGCTCTCTGGTTTGCGCAGCGCGGCTGGGAGGCCGAGAATCTTGATTTCTCATCCGTAGCCGTCTCCAAGTCACTGCAACGTGCGTCTGATCTCTCGTTAGGCGACCGATTCCTCGGACACGTCGCCGATGCAAATTCGAGTCAGGACTTCTACCTCGCTCCCGCAAATCTCGTGGTGATTGCCTACCTGCAAATTCCTGCCCCGGAGCTCGCATCGGCAATCGCCAACGCGGCCAGACAGCTCGTAGCCGGAGGAGTGCTCTTTGGTGTGTGGCATGCCCGCGAGAATCTGACTGATGGCGTGGGCGGACCCCAAAATCCGGCCGTTCTGCCCACCCAACAGGAACTGGGCACGGCCTTTTCCGAGGCCAATCTGGTCGTCTCTTTCGCGGGACTGCGTCGTCGTTCGCTGGAAGTCGCCGGAGAATCTCGCGAAGCGGTTGACGTTGTCGTTATGGCTCGTGCCCCCGAGATGGTGACGTGCGGCTAGCCGAAACGAACTAGTCCTCGAGTAGTTCTGCCGTGAGCACGTCGTCATCTCCGTCAATGCGTGGTGCCGGCCCTTGCGATGTGACCGTGAGGCCATCGTTCGCTAGGTCAACCGTCACGAGGTCTCCGTCGCGAACTGTGCCGGCCAAGAGTGCCGTCGCCAGCTTGTCATCAATCTCGTGCTGCATCAGGCGGCGTAAGGGTCGGGCGCCGTAAATGGGGTCATAGCCGCGTTCGGCCAGCCACGTTCGCGCCGATGGGGTCACCGCCAACTCGAGTCGACGATCGGAAAGGCGGGCCTGTAAGCGGTCAATGTACAACTCGACGATCGAACCCAGATCTTCCTGGCTAAGTGCTTGGAACACCACGATGTCGTCGAGTCGGTTGACAAACTCCGGCTTGAACGCCTGACGCACAAGATTTTGCACAGCCTGCTCTTTGTCGTCATCCGAGAGTTCGGGATCGACAAGATACTGACTGCCGAGGTTCGACGTGAGAATCATGATGACGTTGCGGAAGTCGACGGTGCGGCCCTGGCCATCAGTCAGTCGCCCGTCATCGAGAACTTGAAGCAGAAGATCAAAGACCTCGGGATGAGCCTTCTCCACCTCATCAAACAGCACAACCGAATAGGGTCGGCGGCGCACTGCCTCGGTAAGTTGGCCACCCTGCTCGTATCCCACATATCCGGGAGGCGCACCCACGAGTCGAGACACAGCAAACTTTTCGCCATACTCGCTCATGTCGATTCGAATCATGGCCTTCTCATCGTCAAACAGTACCTCGGCGAGCGCCTTGGCCAGTTCGGTCTTGCCCACTCCCGTGGGCCCGAGGAAGAGGAATGACCCCGTGGGGCGATCCGGATCGCTGATGCCCGCGCGGGAGCGTCGCACAGATTCGGCCACAGCTCGTACGGCTTTCTTCTGACCTATGAGGCGCTTGCCAATTTCGGCTTCGAGATTGAGCAGTTTTTCTGTCTCGCCCTGCGTCAGGCGGTCGACCGGGATGCCGGTCCACGCGGCAATAACGGCGGCAATTTCGGAAGCCGTGACCTGATCATTCACCATCAGGGGCGTATTCGACTCAGCTTTCTCCGCGGCTGCTACCTCACTTTCAAGCTGAGGAATTTCTCCATAGAGAAGCCGAGACGCGGCCTCGAGATTGCCCTCGCGCTGAGCCCGGTCTGCCTGAATGCGCGCCGCATCGAGGCGTCCCTTGAGGTCACCCACGCGGTTGAGTGCGGCGCGCTCCTGCTGCCAGCGCGCGTCGAGTTCGGCAAGTTTGGTCTCGCGCTCGGCGAGGTCTTCGCGAAGTTTGCTCAAGCGCTGCTTGGACGCGTCGTCCTTCTCCTTTTTGAGCGCGAGTTCTTCGAGCTTGAGGCGGTCGACACCGCGACGCAATTCGTCGATCTCCACGGGAGCGGAGTCAATTTCCATGCGCAGTCTGCTGGCCGCCTCATCGATAAGGTCGATGGCCTTATCGGGCAACTGGCGTGACGTGATGTAGCGGTTGCTCAGCGAGGCCGCCGATACGAGCGCGTTGTCAGCAATGGCCACCTTGTGGTGAGCTTCGTAGCGTTCCTTGAGGCCACGCAAAATCGCGATGGTGTCTTCGACGGTAGGTTCGCCCACAAACACCTGCTGGAAGCGACGCTCCAGGGCTCCGTCCTTCTCGATGAATTGGCGGTATTCGTCGAGCGTGGTGGCGCCGATGAGGCGCAGTTCTCCGCGGGCGAGCATGGGCTTCAGCATGTTTGCTGCGGCCACCGAGCCTTCGCCGCCGCCGGCTCCCATGAGTGTGTGTAGTTCGTCGATGAACGTGATGATCTGCCCATCGGAGGCGTCAATCTCCGCGAGCACGGCCTTCAAGCGTTCTTCAAACTCACCGCGAAACTTGGCTCCAGCAATAAGTGCGCCAATGTCGAGCGCGACGAGCTGCTTGCCCTTGAGGCTCTCGGCCACATCCCCGGCCACGATGCGTTGGGCCAACCCTTCCACCACGGCGGTTTTGCCCACCCCGGGCTCACCAATAAGTACGGGGTTATTCTTGGTGCGCCGCGTGAGCACCTGGCTCACTCGTCGGATTTCAGCGTCCCGACCAATCACGGGATCGAGTTTTCCATTCTTGGCGCGTTCGGTGAGGTTGATGCCGAACTGCTCGAGCGCGCTCTGCGACTCTTCTTGCTGCTGCGGGTTCATCTTTTTTTCTCCCTATTCAATGCGACGGAGCGGATTCCAGCGAACCACCTCTGTGGCCCGACGAACACGTTGACCATTTCTGAGTGTCTGAACTTCGCCCGCGGTGCCGGCGGCAAAGACGCGGCGCCCAGGCTGTGCGAGTAGTGCGTCGGCCAGGGCGGTCTCAAGCTGACGCACCCGTGCCCGCAGGGTGACGACACTGTTTTCGAGTTCGAGAACGCGCCTGATTCCCTCCAGGCTCACGCCCTCAGCGCCGAGCCGAGCAACCTCGCGCAGCTGAACGACGTCCCGCATGGAATAGCGGCGCGACTGTCCCGCGGTGCGCTTGGGTTGCACAATACCGAGGCGGTCATATTGGCGCAGCGTTTGGGGGTGCATGGCAGCGAGTTCAGCGGCCATCGAAATGGTAAAAATCGGCTGGTCTTCGTCCACGTCTGCCCCCTATCGTCGCCCGCGTTGCAGAATCTCGGCCCGCGGATCGTCCTTCGGCGCCTTGGCCGCAAACTCCTGGAGAGCTTTTGTTGCTTCCGCATCAAGGTGCGAGGGTACGGCCACCATGACCTCGGCAAGCAAATCGCCGTGGCCCTTGGCTGTCTTCACCCCACGACCCTTAACGCGAAGGATTCGGCCGCTGGGCGTGCCGGGGGCAACCTTCAGCCTGACTGTGTCTCCCTCGACCGTGGGCACCTCAATCGTGGCTCCCAGGACCGCCTCGGTGAACGTCACGGGTACAACGAGTCGAACGTTGAGGCCGTCGCGCTCGAACACGGGATGCTTGCCCACTGTCACGGTGAGCACGACATCTCCCGGCTCACCGCCGTCAGGGCTGGCGTGGCCCTTTCCGCGAATGCGAATCTTCTGGCCGTCGGCAACTCCCGCAGGAATCTTGACCTTGACGCTGTTGCCCGAGGGTAGTTGCAGGGTCATGGTGTCGCCGTGCAGGGCCTCAAAGAAGTCCACCACAACGGTGGAGACAACATCTTGACCCTTGCTCGGGCCGCCCCAGCCGCGAAATCCACCCGAAGAGCGGCCAAAGTTTCCGTTGCCGAACATGCCGCCGAGAATGTCTTCGAAGCCCGCCCCCCGCGGGAATCCGCCACCCCCACCGTAGGGACCACCCCGGAATGCGTCGTCGAAGCCGCCACCCGGGCCGCCGGCCGTGAAGCGCGCGCCGGATCCCATGGCGCGGATCTGGTCGTACTCTGCGCGCTGCGCGGGGTCCGACAGAACCGAGTGTGCTTCGGTAATCTCTTTGAACGTGGCCTCCGCCTTGGCATCTCCCGGGTTGCTATCGGGGTGATACTTACGCGCGAGCTTGCGATAAACCTTTTTCAGTTCTTCGGGCGAGACGTCCTTCGAGACGCCGAGAACCTTATAGAAATCCTTATCCAGCCAATCTTGACTAGCCATCAGCGCCTCCTTTCGTTTTTATGAAGTTGATTCTCGTTGATTGAGTTTGTGTCTCGGTGATTGAGCTTGTGTCTCGGTGATTGAGCTTGTCGAAATCACGGGTCTCGATACGGGCTGCGCCCGACTCGACCGGCGACTATTCGGGGGTTGCGACAATAACCTTGGCGGGCCGCACCTGGGTAGAACCTAAGCGATACCCGGGCTCAACCACGTCGAGCACGGTGGGCGTTGTGACATCCGGTGAGGGTTGCTGCAACAGAGCTTCGTGCTCGTTGGGGTCAAACGCATCGCCCGCTACCCCATAGGTAACAAGACCCAAGCGCTCGGTGACCGCGCGCAGTTTGGTGGCGATGAGCGTGATGGGTGCACCCTCCACGAGGTCGCCGTGCTTGTCGGCACGCTCGATGTCATCGAGCACGGGGAGCAGCGATCGAATGACGTCGCCCACTACGCGCTCGCGCTCAATGTCGCGATTCGCTTCGGTGCGCTTGCGATAGTTGGCATACTCAGCCGTGACGCGCTGCAGGTCTTCGAGTCGCTCGGCCGCAAGCTCGTCGGCGGCCTTGTCGAGAAACTCCACGTCAACATCGGTCAACGACGTTTCGACGTCGGCGTCTTCGTAGCCACCCTCGGGGAGCTCGGAGGAGCCTTCCGGCTCCTCCAGAACGTCCTCGGCTCGCAGCTCGTCGGTCTCTTTGGGCTCGTCGCCCGCAGGATCCTTGGCCATGATTACTTGTCAGCCTTCTCGCTCGACTCGTCGTCTTCGACAACTTCGGCGTCAACCACGTCTTCGTCAGTCGTGGCCTCGGCGGAAGCCTGGGTCTCTGCCTGCGCGGATGCGTAGATGGCTTCGCCCAGCTTGCCCTGGCTCTCGGCGAGTTTCTCCACCGCAGACTTCACGGCGGAATCGTCGTCACCGGCGAGCGCCGTCTTGACCGCGTCGACATCGGCCTGAACCGTTGTCTTCACGTCGTCGGCCAGCTTCTCGTCGTTCTCCTTGATGAGCTTCTCGACGGAGTAGACCATCTGCTCGGCGTTGTTGCGCGTCTCAGCGGTCTCGCGACGCGCCTTGTCTTCGGCAGCGTGTTCCTCGGCCTCGCGCACCATGCGCTCGATGTCATCCTTCGCCAGCGACGATCCGCCGGTGATGGTCATCGACTGCTCTTTGCCGGTGCCCTTGTCTTTGGCAGACACGTGCACGATGCCGTTGGCGTCGATGTCGAACGTGACCTCAATCTGAGGCATGCCGCGGGGGGCGGGGGCGATTCCGGTGAGCTCGAAGTTTCCGAGCGACTTGTTGTCGCGCGTGAACTCGCGCTCACCCTGAAAGACCTGAATCGACACGGCGGGCTGGTTGTC